>DFHP01000057.1 GCA_002371335.1 Eubacterium sp. UBA3720 | reverse complement strand
CCCATTGCCAGTATCACTGCCCCTGCCTGTATCTGAAAAACGCCTTCGAAGCGGTTCATTGCGGTGACTGTCTTATCCCGGGAAATGTCCATCACCATGGTGTCGAGTTTATACTCGATATCCATGTCCCGCACCTGTTCTATGAAACGCGCCGCATACTCGGGGCCTGTCAGTTCTTCCTTAAAAGTATGAAGACCGAATCCATTATGAATGCACTGATTGAGAATGCCGCCAAGCTCTTTATCCCGTTCAATGACCAGAATCTTTTCAGCGCCTGCTTTTTTTGCGGCAGCGGCAGCGGCAAGGCCTGCGGGGCCTCCGCCCACGATCACGATATCATATAAAAGCATTACCTTCCTCCCTTTGTTCTCTCCAGCACCATTTTTGACTCTCCGCCAAGTTTTGTTATCTTTTCCATCGGAATCTGAAGCTCCCTGTTAATGATCTCCATCACACGCGGAGAACAGAATCCCGACTGGCATCGTCCCATACCTGCTCTGGTCCTGCGTTTAATGCCGTCGAGGGAGCGGGCTCCCAGAGGTCTGCGGATCGCATCAATGATCTCTCCTTCGGTTATCATTTCACACCGGCAGATGATCCTGCCGTACGCAGGTTCCTTTCTGATCAGCTCGTTTCGCTCGTTTACAGACAATTCCGAAGGGTTCAGGATTCCTTTTCTGGTACCTTTCCAGGATTCCTTTTCTTTCAGGTCCATTTTTTCCTTCATCATCGCCCCGACGTATTCGCCGATGGCGGGGGAAGCCGTAAGTCCCGGTGACTCTATACCGGCGCAATCTATGAAATGCGGCGCGTCCTCTGCTTCGCCTATGATAAACTCATGTCCCTCTTCGTGAGCCCGTAGGCCGGCAAATGAGGTGATCACCTGACGTATCGGAAGATCACGAACGTTCTCGCCTGCTTTTCTGATCAGATCATCTATTCCCCGGGCAGTTGTGTTTACTCCTTCCCGATCTTCGACGTCCACAGCTGTAGGACCGACAATCAGATTTCCGTGTACGGTCGGCGAGACCAGTACGCCTTTCCCAAATTTTGTAGGCTGCGGAAATATCGTATGGCTGACATGACCGCCGGCGTTTTTGTCCAGAAGGCAGTAATCGCCCCGCCTTGGCGTGATCTTCAGTTTCCGCGAACTGACCATATTATGGAGTGTATCGGCGTAAACGCCTGCAGCATTGATGACATATGACGCTTTATATTCTCCATTATTCGTCCTGATCTTCCACAGGGGCTTTCCTGTTTCATTATCCACAGAAGGAGTCAGTTCCTCTACCTTTGTATTAAAGAAAAACTCAACTCCATTTTCGTTTGCGTTTTCCGCCATCGCAATGTTCAGAATGAACGGGCAGACAATCCCCGCGGTCGGCGCATAAAGCGCGCTTACTACGTTTTCTGAAATGTTCGGCTCTATTTTCAGAACTTCCTCCCTGCTAAGGATCTTCAGGCCGGAAACTCCGTTTGCGACTCCCCGGTCATACAGGACTTTAAGCCCTTCTTTTTCCGATTCATGCACACATACGACCATCGCGCCGTTACGTTTAAAAGGAATATCCAGATCCTTCGCAAGCTGCTCCATCATCTCATTTCCCCGTACGTTCAGTTTCGCCATCAAGGACCCTTCAGGCGCATCGAACCCGGCGTGGACAAGGCCGCTGTTCGCCTTGGATGTGCCGGAACAAAGATCTTCTCCTTTTTCCAGCACACAGACACTGATCCTGAAGCGGGAAAGCTCTCTGGCTATTGCGCTTCCCGAAACGCCCGCTCCTATAATGATTACGTCATACATCTTCTTCTCCTTTATGTCTTCATCTGAATCCAAAGTTTCCTTAGATGATAAACCTCTTAAATATCCCTTTTTATTCTGTTACGGTAGTGAATTTCTCCCACGGAATGCTTACTTCCGCACCATTATTAATAATGTCGTCTACATGCATGAGAAGCGGGTAATCCTCCAGATTTACAACGCCCCTTGCCGCCAGTTTTCTTACGGCTCTTGCCGTTCTGGTGGCGATTACAATAGACTCAAGCGTAACGCCTTTAAGCTCTTCCATGGCTTCTTCAAATGTCAGTCCGCGGCCGAGAAGCGTTCCGATCTTTCTGGTCCGGCCTCCGAAAACAGTGACATACAGATCGCCGGCACCATGAATAATATTCTCAGGACCGCCGCCGATCAGCGCAAGCAGCTGTATCATTTCCTTCACTCCCTGTCCGAAAAGAGCCGCCTGGGAATTATAATGTACCGCGCCGATCTTTCCATCCCTTTTTTCGGCGAGACCGACAGCCAGCGATACTCCAAGCGCGTATGCGTTCTTCATTGCTACCGCACACTCTACTCCGACTACATCCTTTGAGAGACTGATATGATAATAATCTGTCGAAAGAAGCGATCTGATGTATTTTAACGTTTCCATATCGTTCCCGCAGAATGCCACATGACTGTCATCATGATCAGCCAGCTCATAGCTGGTACACGGACCGCCGATAGCGTTGAAATTAATATGTTTTCCCTCAGGCTGGCGCTGTGCAAAAATATGCGGATACGGAACCAGCGTGCCGTCTTCTAGATCGACCATACCCTTTGTCACGGTAAGAAGAGGGACTTCCTCCGGCAGGACCGGAAGGATCTCATCACAGAACCAGTCAAGTCCGAAGCTGCTGACACCTCCGAGGATCAGATCCGCTCCCTCAAGCGCTTCCTGCAGTTCCTCGATCTGATAATATTTTATTCCGTCATGGAGTGTTCTCTTAAGTGTGATATGATAATTGTCTTTCCGGAGACCATCTATGATCTCTCTGTCCAGAGGCGAACCGACGAGTCTGACCTCGTGCCCGTTCTCAAACGCCGGAAATGTGATTGCCGAATTCATCTGTCCTGCACAAACAAAAGTAATAACGCTCATATTTTCTCCCTTTAAATTGTTCCTCCGGCAACGTCATTGACGGCGTTCCGGTCCATCGTGTCCGGTGCGTTAACACACTCTCATGAAAGTTTGTTTTCTGATGTGAGCATAGCATCAGCAATATGTATTGTCAAATCAGGAAATCCGCTTAAACATACAGTTTTCTGCCGTTTTTTTATTAATCATAATTTTTGATTATATGCATTTGAGAACGTTAAAATGACGCCATGCTCTTTGTAAATATTTCTTTTATAAACAGCCCGTTTTATATAAAAGAGTCCGATGTGATCATGAAAATAAAAACGGAAAGGTTTTGTCTTATATTTGTCAGGAATTCCTGATTCTTACATCCATAGAGAAACAACATACTTCCATTGCCACATATATTCATCAATGATATATTATTAATAATCATATATGAGTTTGATTAATAACCGGCATGTTTAAGTATGATTAATCAAAATAAATCAAACATCGCATCCGGCGGATCGCAGAGCTGCGCAGAGGAGACGCACAAGTGCGTCGCACAGCTCGCGCACGATCAGAGATCGCGATTGAAACAGAGTCCGCCTTACATTTATACACCATCAGGAGCACCGGAGGATAATATTATGGGTAAAAGAAACAAAGTCACCACGAGAGACATTGCGGAATATGCCGGCGTATCACAATCTACGGTATCTATGATCCTCAGCGAAAAGAAAAACGTTTCCTTCGGAGAAGATACGATAAAAAAAGTAAGATCTGCAGCATCCGCCCTTGGCTACCGGAAACCTGCAGGAAAAAAGAAAATGCCTGACCGGTCACTGTCTCAGACGATCATGATCCTGTGTCCGACCATTTCCAACGGTTACTACCACAGTGTGGTACAGGCAATCATTGAACGGGCACAGGAATACGGCTATACGGTCCTTACAGCTGTAACACTTCGCCAAAGCGAAAGTGAAAACGCATATTTCCGCCTTTTTGAAGAAAACGAGCTTACG
>DFHP01000081.1:463-11465 GCA_002371335.1 Eubacterium sp. UBA3720 | reverse complement strand
GTTCCGAAGCGCAGTAACGTCAGCCAAAAAAATTAAGACCAGTATCCGGTTTACGCGGCTGAATGAGAATGCCATTGACAGTGCCGTCAGGAAACTGAAGGAAAACGGACTGATCTGCCGTGGTTCTAAATGTATGGTCATAGGAAACGGTTCCATGGGAAAAGCGTCTGCTCTTCGCCTGAAACAGGAATGCGATGACGTGAAGGTGACGATCAGACAGTATCACAGCGGAGAAGTACAGATCCCGCCGGGCTGCAGCCGTATAGATTATGGAAAGAGGCTGGAATATCTGCCTTTCTGCGACATCGTTGTCAGCGCCACTTCAAGCCCTCATTTCACATTAAAAGCTGAAGATTTCACAAACTTAAACGTATCAAAAAGAATCATTTTTATCGATCTGGCTGTTCCGAGAGATATAGATCCTGAGCTTTCCCGCTTACTTCCCGGTTCGGTCTTTTACAACATCGATGATTTCAGAACCGGCAGGGATGAGTCTGACATGGTTTACGAAACGCAGGCCGACTTCATTATAAGGGAAAATATGAAAGTCTTTTATGACTGGCTCGGAGGTCGGGAATGGATTCCCAGAATACAGGATCTTCAGCGGGAAACAGCCGAGGAACTTGTCTGGAGAGCCCGGAAAGCATTAAAAACTCTGGATGTGGAAGAAGATAAAAAAACAGAATTCAATAATCAATTGAAAAAGATCTCTGAAAAAGTCATGGGAAAAGTTTTATTCTCACTCCGGAACAACCTGGAAGACGAAGAATTTCAAAAATGTATAGGCGTACTTGAAAAAGAATTTTTGAATGTTCAGGACAGATACCAGCAATGAAAAAAAAGAAACCCCGTTTCCCTTTATTCATGGATATATCAGACAAAAATATTACAGTTGTCGGCGGCGGAAAAATCGCGGGAAGGCGTATTAAAAAACTCCTTCCGTTCTGCACCCGTCTTACAGTCATTTCGCCGGACCTTGAAGATGATCTCTTTTCTCTGTATAAGGCTTCCTTTGGAAACCGGGAGCTCTGCCGTATAATCTGGAAAAATAAAGAGTTTGAAGATTATGATATAGAGGATTCGGATATAGTTCTGGCGTGTTCGGACGATTCCGCTCTGAACAGAGACATAGCTCTGTTATGCCGGCGCAGAAACATATTGGTAAACGTCTGCGATGATCGTGAACAGTGCGATTTTCATTTTCCGTCACTGGTTCTGACTGAAAAAGCAACGATCGGTATTTCCTCCGGCGGCGAGGATATATCCGCAGTAAAAAAAATCCGACAGGAAATCGAAGCTATGAATTCATTTAGAAAAAAAATTATCGTGGGAAGCCGGGAAAGCATACTTGCCGTTATTCAAAGCAATTTGCTTATAGATCATCTGAAGACCTTTCACCCGGAGATACATCCGGAACTTATCACATTTAAGACCACGGGTGATAAAATAACTGACCGAAGGCTCGATGAGATTGGCGGAAAAGGTTTGTTTGTAAAAGAACTGGATCAGGCCCTTGCTGACGGAAGAATTGATATTTCCGTTCATTCACTGAAAGACGTCCCGGCCATGATACCGGAAGAAATTCCTCTTGTGGCTTTTTCCGTGCGGGAAGACCCCAGGGACGTGCTCATTCTTCCGGAAGGAGTCTCTCAGATCGATTTTTCAAAACCTATCGGCACATCTTCGGGAAGGCGTATCTGTCAGGCAAAAAAGATTTTCCCCGAAGCATCATTCAGATCCGTCCGCGGAAATATACAGACTCGTCTGAAAAAGCTTGATGCAGGAGAGTGTTCAGCTCTTATCCTTGCAGCGGCGGGCATCAGGCGACTTGGTCTGGAAAACAGGATCAGCAGATATTTTTCCGTGGATGAGATGATTCCCTCCGCAGGTCAGGGAATCATCGCCGTGCAGGGACGGGCAGGAGAGGATCATAATTATCTTTCTTCCTTTAATGATACTGATTCCTGTATTGCCGCCAAAGCCGAAAGAGTTTTTATAAGAGCGATCGGCGCGGGATGTACATCGCCTGTCGCAGTGTATGCAGATGTTCATAAAAACCATGTAGTGATAAGGTGTTTTTATTATAATGAACAGACCGGAAGAGAGATCAGACTGAAGGCCGAAGGTGATGCGTCAGATGCCGCAAAGCTTGCCGCAGCTCTTGCCGCGAAGATCGGAGTAATACATGAATAAAGGTAAAGTATATCTCGTAGGAGCCGGACCCGGAGACCCCGGATCTATGACTCTGAAAAGCATTCATTTAATCAGACGTGCTGATGTTATTCTATATGACCATCTTATCGGAGCTTCCATTGCCGCCATGCTGCCGGATAGAGCAGAACTGATCCCTGTAGGAAAGCATGCCGGTGATCATACGATGAGGCAGGAGGACATTAACGATCTTCTTGTAAAAAAAGCGATGGAAGGAAAAACTGTAGTCAGACTGAAAGGCGGAGATCCTTTCCTGTTCGGACGGGGAGGAGAAGAACTTGAACTTCTCGCTGCGAATGATATTCCTTTCGAGGTCGTACCAGGAGTCTCATCGGCCACCGCTGTTCCGGCGTATTTCGGAATCCCGTTAACCCACAGAGAGTATTCTTCATCTGTTCACGTCATTACCGGCCACAGAAAAAAGGACGGCCGAGGGGAGATTCCTTATGAAATACTTGCCCGGTCTGAGGGTACGCTGGTTTTTCTCATGGGAGTTTCCGCTCTGCCGGAAATCTGTTCGAGACTAATCGATGCAGGTATGTCTCCTGATACTCCCGCCGCGCTGCTGCAGCAGGGATCTCTTTCGTCCCAGCAAAGTATACGGGCTGTTCTTGGCACTCTTGCCGGGGAGTGTAAAAAACATGTGATCAGCACGCCGGGGATCATTGTTGTCGGAGAAGTATGCAAACTTCAGGAAAAATTTTCCTGGTACGAAAAGCTTCCCCTGGCGGGAAAAAGGATCATAGTGACCAGACCCGCCGGGAATAGCCGGGAATTATGTATGAAACTGCGGAAAGAAGGGGCTGAAGTAATACAGGCGCCTTCGATCAGGCTTACACCGGTTTCCGGCGATGATGAGAAAAGACTTTGCAATGCGTTGTCCGGTCTTTCCGGATATGACTGGATAGTTTTTACAAGCCCTTCCGGCGTTCGTTTTTTCTTTGAGAAACTACAGTCGGAAAAAATCGATATCAGAAAGCTTCTGCATCTGAAATTCGCGGTCCTGGGAGAGGGAACAGGCAGAGAACTATCAAAGCATGGCATATTTGCCGATGCTGTGCCGGGTATCTTCAACGGGGAGTCTCTCGGAAAGCTTCTTTCCAATGTCTGCCGGAAAGATGAAAGGATACTTCTTCCGAGGGCAAAAAGGGGAAATCCTGACATTATTGAACGATTAAGAGGGTTTTCCGTTGATGATGTTCCTCTCTATGAAACAGCCGGTAATACTGTGAATACGATCGATGAGACCGGAATGATCGAATCCGGAGAGGTCGACTATGTGATATTTACAAGCGCTTCCGCAGTGGAAGGATTTGTAATGTCCAATCCCGGTTTGGATCACAGAAAAGTGAATGCTCTTTGTATAGGCTGTCAGACGGCGTCCCTTGCGGAAGAATACGGTATGCATACAGTTGTTTCCCGCAGCGCTTCGACGGATGCCCTCACAGACCTTGTTTTATCACAGTGTAAGAAGAGTCCCGCTTCTTAAACGGCGGGTTATGACAAGCTTGTCTCAGCGGGGGCCAATCTCCCGCTGAGATAAACGCTCCGCGAGGATGCGCATGGATTTAGTTTGGAAGATGTCAGCTGAAGCTTCCCCGAATCCAGAGCCAGGTCTCGCGAGAGAAATTTGAACTGAGGTGATCTCAAAATGAATTTATTACAAAGGCCGCGGAGACTTCGCGGAAATGAAGCTGTTCGCAGGATGGTAAGAGAGGTACGAATCGATAAATCGTCCCTGATCTATCCGATGTTCGTGAAGGAGGGTTCGGACATTAAAGAAGAAATCCCTTCTATGCCGGGACAATACCGGTACAGTATTGACCGGATGCCGGAGAAACTGAATGAACTTGCGGATGCAGGCGTTTCGAATGTTATGCTGTTCGGCATTCCGCTTCATAAAGACGAAACCGGATCAGCAGCGTTCGACCGGGACGGGATCATCCAGAAAGCTCTCCGGGTTGCCAAAAGGGAAGTTCCTGATGTATATTATATTACTGACGTATGTATGTGCGAGTATACTTCTCACGGCCATTGCGGCGTCCTGTGCGATCATGGAGTCGATAATGACCCCACATGCGGCCTCCTTGCAAAGACGGCCTTGTCACATGTACAGGCCGGTGCGGACATGGTCGCTCCGTCGGACATGATGGACGGACGTGTGCTGGCTATCCGGAATCTTCTGGATTCCAACGGTTTTACACATATTCCGATCATGTCTTACGCTGTTAAGTATGCCTCTGCTTTTTACGGACCTTTCCGGGAGGCTGCCGGTTCGGCTCCGTCTTTCGGAAACAGAAACGGCTATCAGATGGATGTGCATAACAGCCGCGAAGCCATAAAAGAAGCTCTTCTGGATATCGAAGAGGGAGCTGATATCATTATGATCAAGCCGGCAATGTCTTTCCTGGACGTGGTGACAAAGGTTCGGGAAGCCATCCATGTTCCCACGGCCGCATACAGTGTAAGCGGTGAATATGCGATGGTAAAAGCTGCGGCTTTAAAAGGGTGGATCGATGAAAGCCGCATCGTCTCAGAAATGGCTGTTTCTGCATACAGAGCGGGCGCCCAGATCTATCTTTCCTATTTTGCGCAGGAGATCGCAGGATATATTGACGCCGGCTTAATAGGTTGATTGTTTTATCACAGCATGAGAAGACCCCGCTTCTTAAGCGGCAGGCTATGACAAGATTGTGAGAAAGATATGAATGAAAGGAAAAAAATGAGTCGTTCGGATGAACTGATGGAACGTGCTGTCAGATATATACCCGGAGGCGTTAACTCTCCGGTTCGTTCCTGCAAAAATGTCGGAATGACGCCCAGATTTATTCAGGGAGCCACAGGACCTTATATATTTGACGCTGACGGAAAGAAATACATAGATTATATTTGCTCATGGGGGCCGATGATCCTGGGGCATAATGATTCAAGGATCAGGGATAAGGTCATTAAGGCCTGTGAAAACGGTCTCAGCTTCGGCACAGCCACCGAAACAGAAGTAGATATTGCTGAATTCATATGCCGTAATATTCCGCATGTGGAAATGATCCGCATGGTCAATTCCGGCACGGAAGCCGTAATGAGCGCGATCCGGGCCGCGAGAGGCTTTACTGGAAGAGATAAGATCATCAAATTTGCCGGAAACTATCACGGGCACTCAGACTGCCTGCTGGTGGATGCCGGTTCCGGTCTCATGACTCAGGGTATTCCCGGAAGCGCCGGCGTTCCCCGCGGCTGTACGAGAGACACTCTGAGCGCCGTATACAATGATCCTGAAAGTGTCAGAAAACTCTTTGAAGCAAATAAAGATCAGATAGCGGCAGTCATCGTAGAACCTGCAGCCGCAAACATGGGAGTCGTTCTTCCTGAAGAAGGATTCCTGCAGGAGCTTCGGGAGCTCTGCACCGGGGAAGGGGCGGTACTGATCTTTGACGAAGTTATAACCGGCTTCAGACTTGCGTTTGGCGGAGCCGCGGAGTATTATGGCGTAATTCCGGATATGGTGACTTACGGTAAGATCATCGGAGGCGGAATGCCGGTAGGCGCATACGGCGGCAGGAAAGAGATCATGGATCAGGTTTCACCGGCCGGCCCTGTCTATCAGGCAGGAACACTGAGCGGAAACCCAATAGCCATGGCTGCCGGCCTTGAGGCGATCCGTATTCTTTATGATCATCCGTCATATTATGAGGCGCTGCGCAGTAAAGGCTTCATGCTTTTTGGCGGTATGCGGGAGATAATACATAAATATAAAGCTCCGTGTACGGTCAATTATGTCGGTTCGCTGGGCTGCGTATTTTTTACAAAAAACAAAGTGGCGAACTATGAACAGGCACTTTCATCCGATACAACCGCTTTTTCCGCGTATTTCAAATATATGCTCGGCAAAGGCGTACATGTGGCTCCGTCACAGTTCGAAGCAATGTTTATTTCAACGGAACACAGTGATGAGGTTATAGAAAAAACACTTAAAGCCTTCGAAGGATTTATTTCATCATATTATGGACGCGGATGAGCATCACGGCGGCGTCTGTACGACGGCCCCGCGGATAAATATCCGTACCATGGCTGTTCATCCGGTCATACAAAAAAAGGATCAGGGAGTTAAAGACTATATGCATGTAAAAATATATACCGACGGAGCCGCAAGGGGAAATCCCGACGGGCCGGGAGGATACGGGTGTGTTCTTCAATATGTGGATCAGAAAGGAGAGCTTCATGAAAAGGAGCTCAGCGCCGGATATAAGAAGACCACGAACAACAGAATGGAACTTATGGCTGCTATCGCGGCCCTGGAAGCCCTGGTACGTCCGTGTGACGTTACTCTGTGGTCTGATTCTCAATATCTGGTCAACGCCTTTAATCAGCACTGGATCGATTTATGGGTAAAAAAGGGCTGGAAGCGGGGAAAAAACGAACCGGTAAAAAACATTGATCTGTGGAAACGTCTTCTGAAAGCAAAAGAACCGCACAACGTTACATTTATCTGGGTAAAGGGGCATGCCGGAAACGAGATGAACGAGAGATGCGACACGCTTGCTACTTCCGCAGCCGACGGAGATGAGCTTCTGGATGATGTTATAACAGAGTAATATATATTAATACAAATAATCTTAGCTTTTTTCAAACAGACATGATATCCTTGTATGAGTGAGCTATTGAGAAAAAACTGAAAGGAAGAAAATAATGAAGATTTATGAGGAACTGATTGCAAGGAATCTGATCGCTCAGGTCACAGATGAAAATGAAGTAAGAGATCTGGTTAATGGCGGTAATGCGACATTCTATATCGGTTTTGATCCAACGGCCGACAGTCTTCACGTAGGACATTTTATGGCACTGTGTCTGATGAAACGTCTTCAGGAGGCAGGAAATAAACCCATTGCGCTTCTTGGCGGCGGCACAGGTATGATCGGAGATCCTTCAGGCAGAACGGATATGAGACAGATGATGACTGTCGAGACTATAGATCATAATATTGAATGTTTCAAGAAACAGATGAGCCGTTTTATCGATTTTTCCGAGGGAAAAGCTCTTATGGTAAATAACGCCGACTGGCTTACGAAGCTGAACTATATTGATTTTATCCGTGAAGTAGGACCTCATTTTTCCGTCAACAATATGCTTCGCGCCAAATGCTACGAGCAGAGAATGGAAAAAGGTCTCAGTTTCCTTGAGTTTAACTATATGCCGATGCAAAGCTATGATTTTTACCAGCTGTATAAAGAATATGGCTGCAACATGCAGTTCGGCGGTGACGATCAGTGGTCTAACATGCTTGGAGGTACCGAACTTATCAGGCGTATCCTCCACAAGGATGCATATGCAATGACGATCACTCTTCTTCTGAATTCCGAAGGAAAGAAAATGGGTAAAACCCAGTCCGGAGCCGTATGGCTTGATCCTGACAAGACGAGTCCTTACGATTTCTATCAGTATTGGAGAAACGTAGGCGATCAGGATGTACTTAAATGTCTCCGCATGCTCACATTCCTTCCTCTTGAGCAGATCGATGAAATGGATTCCTGGGAGGGAAGCCAGCTGAACAGGGCGAAAGAAATCCTCGCATATGAACTGACAAGCCTTGTTCACGGTGAAGATGAAGCAAAGAAGGCAGAATCCGGCGCAAAAGCGCTTTTTGCCGGAGGCGGAGACTCTGCGAATATGCCGACATTTGAGCTTGAAGATGCGGACTTCGAAAACGGAGAGATCGATCTTATGACCCTTCTCGTAAAAGCTGAAATGGTAAAGACAAAATCCGAAGGAAGAAGAGCGATACAGCAGGGCGGCGTATCTGTAGACGGCGAAAAGATCAGCGATATAAAATATACCGTAAAGAAAGATGATATCTCAGAAGATGGACTGCTCATTAAAAAGGGAAAGAAGAGCTTTAAGAAGATCTGTCTTAAATGATCATTGAATTATTGGTCCGCTTTTCTTCAGATTCGAGGAAGCAGTGAACCGATATATGCCTGCGGGCTTTGTTTGCTTCATAAAAAATTACTCCGGTTTTCTATGAAACAAACTCTCAAAAACAATAATATTACTTTTCGAACTACGAGGAGGTTCTCGAAAAAATGAAGAAATATGGTGTTAATGAGCTTCGAAAGATGTTTCTTGATTTCTTTGAAAGCAAGGGACATCTGGTAATGAACAGTTTTTCACTGGTCCCGCAGAATGACAACAGTCTTCTGCTGATCAACGCCGGTATGGCTCCTTTGAAGCCTTATTTTACCGGAGCTGAGATCCCGCCAAGAAGAAGGGTAGCCACATGTCAGAAATGTATCCGCACGGGCGATATAGAAAATGTCGGTAAGACCGCGCGTCACGGAACGTTTTTTGAGATGCTTGGAAATTTCTCCTTTGGTGACTATTTTAAAAACGAAGCTATTACCTGGTCCTGGGAATTCCTTACCGATGTAGTAGGGCTGGATCCTGAACGACTTTATCCGTCAGTCTATCTGGAGGATGACGAAGCCTTTGATATCTGGAACAAAAAAATAGGCATCGCGCCCGAGCGTATTTTTAAATTCGGCAAAGAGGACAACTTCTGGGAGCACGGAGCAGGTCCCTGCGGCCCATGTTCCGAGATCTATTATGACCGCGGTGAAAAATACGGCTGCGGAAAACCCGGCTGCACGGTCGGATGTGACTGTGACCGTTATATTGAAGTGTGGAACAACGTATTTACCCAGTTCAACAATGACGGAAAAGGTAACTATGAGACGCTGAAGAACAAAAATATTGATACCGGTATGGGACTCGAACGTCTCGCTGTTGTAGTGCAGGATGTAGATTCCATTTTTGATGTTGATACGATCCAGGCTCTCCGCAATCGTGTATCGGAGATTGCCGGAAAGGAATATCACACAGATCCAAACGCAGATATTTCCATCCGTCTTATCACAGACCATATCCGTTCAGCAACGTTTATGATTTCTGACGGAATCATGCCGTCCAACGAGGGCAGAGGATATGTACTGCGCCGTCTTATCAGACGTGCGGCTCGGCACGGACGTATCCTGGGAATAAACCATGTATTTCTGGCAGACCTCGCGCAGACAGTTATCGAAGGAAGCCGGGACGGATATCCGGAGCTGGAAGAGAAAAAGAAATTCATCTATACGGTCCTGAGCCGTGAAGAGGATCAGTTTAACAAAACGATCGATCAGGGCCTTCGTATCCTGAACGATATGGAAAACGCACTCCGTGCCGAAAACAAGAAGATCCTCTCCGGAGCCGAAGCGTTTAAACTGTATGATACCTACGGATTTCCTCTCGACCTTACCCGTGAGATCCTTGAGGAGAAAGGTTACACAGTCGATGAGGAAGGCTTTGCCGCTTCCATGAAAGAACAGCAGGATCGTGCCAGAAGCGCCCGCAAAACCACGAACTATATGGGTGCCGACGCTACGGTATATGATCAGATAGATACATCCATAACTTCTGAATTCTGCGGATATAATAATTTGAGCTGTGAATCAGAGA
The DNA here is from genome assembly GCA_002371335.1 of Eubacterium sp. UBA3720. Taxonomy (GTDB): domain Bacteria; phylum Bacillota; class Clostridia; order Lachnospirales; family Lachnospiraceae; genus DFHP01. The sequence continues at coordinate 1,766 of DFHP01000081.1, read as the reverse complement.
TCACGGTCATCACCTCCTCGGATGAGCTTGATGAATCAGGAAATGTGATCCGGGAGGCTGCCATAACTGACTTCCTTGGCGAGGGACAAAAGGGTACGATCATCGTAGAAAAGACTCCGTTCTACGCTACCATGGGAGGACAGCAGGGCGATCAGGGAACGATAGAAACTTCCTCAGGAAAATTCGAAGTAGAAGATACGATAAAACTCCGCGGCGGAAGAGTAGGGCATGTGGGAACTGTTCTCAGCGGAATGATCTCTATGGGCGAAAAAGCTGTACTTACGGTAAACGAAACAGACCGTCATGATACAGAAAAAAACCACAGCGCCACACACCTTCTTCAGAAAGCGCTGAAGATAGTTCTCGGCGACCATGTAGAACAGAAAGGCTCATATGTGGCAAAGGATCGTCTGCGTTTCGACTTTTCACACTTCCAGGCAATGACCGGGGAAGAGATCTCCAGGACAGAAGATCTGGTAAACAAAGAGATCCAGGCAGCGCTTCCAGTCGAGACCAGGATCATGGATATAGAATCCGCTAAGAAGACAGGAGCCATGGCACTTTTCGGCGAAAAGTACGGCGATGAAGTCCGTGTCGTTACCATGGGTGATTTTTCCATCGAGCTTTGCGGCGGTACTCATGTATCCAATACAAGCCAGATCCTTTTATTCAAGATCATCTCCGAATCCGGCGTTGCGGCAGGCGTGCGCAGGATAGAAGCGCTGACAGGAAAAGCAGTTCTTGATTACTATAAGAAACAGGAACAGATTCTTTTTGAAGCCGCAAATACACTGAAAACATCTCCTGCGGAACTGACAGACCGTATCATTCATTTGCAGAAAGAAATAAAAGATCTTAACAGCGAAAATGAATCTCTGAAAAATAAACTTGCATCCAGCGCTCTTGGCGATGTCATGGATCAGGTAAAAGAGGTTGGGGGAGTAAAGCTTTTGGCAGTGTCAGTACCGGATACAGATGGCGGTGAGCTTCGAAATCTGGGCGACGAGCTTAAGGAAAAAATCGGAGAGGGCGTCATTCTTCTGGCTTCATCCAAAAACGGAAAAGTAAGCCTTGTAGCAATGGTAACTCCCGAGGCGCAGAAAAAAGGCGCTCACGCCGGAAATCTGATCAAAAAAGCTGCAGGCATTGTAGGAGGAGGCGGCGGCGGACGTCCGAACATGGCCCAGGCCGGCGGAAAGAAACCCGAAAACATTCCTGCTATGATTGAGGCAATGCCGTCAATTCTCGGAGAGCAGCTCGGCTGACCGGATAACGGAACAGAAGCGGGAGCGTCCTGACGATG
>DFHP01000081.1:0-374 GCA_002371335.1 Eubacterium sp. UBA3720 | reverse complement strand
ATGACATGTGGGAAGTTTTAGTAAATTATCAAAAAATGGTTGACGTTTGAACGAAAAATGATATAATAAATGAAGTGCAAAAATACCCAAACAGTTGTATTATGCACAATCTACAACTGGAGGGAGGTCAGGTTTGGGGTATGGCTAATGTAATCGTCAAAGAAAACGAGACATTGGATAGCGCTTTACGTAGATTTAAGCGAAGCTGTGCGAAAGCAGGCATTCAGCAGGAAATCCGTAAAAGAGAGCATTACGAGAAACCAAGCGTTCGTCGTAAGAAAAAATCCGAAGCTGCTAGAAAGCGTAAATATAATTAATTTTTAATTATGAAGTGAAAAGCTCTGACATATGTCAGAGCTTTTCTTATGTCATAG
>DFHP01000108.1 GCA_002371335.1 Eubacterium sp. UBA3720 | reverse complement strand
GATGTTGAAGGCGGCTATTACATGAAGGATCCTGATTACTATCTGCGCCAGCAGTTCCAGAAGTTCATCTTCCGGCTCAATCAGCCTTTCCTGAGAATCGACCAGTCCGCCTTCACGAATGTTTCGATCTTCGACCGTCCATATCTCGAGTCCCTCTTCGGCGGCGTCGAGTTCCCGGATGGTACGCTTGCCATTGATCACACTGAGGATTTGATTAAAGTCCAGCAAGTCTTCATGGAAGTTGTCAGCGAAACCAGAGAGATTAATATGTTCACCTATCCTGTATTAACTTACTCTCTGCTTTATAAAGATAATAAGTTTCAGGATGAACCATTTGCTCGTTGGTGTTCCAAACATAATATGAAATGGTCAATTTGGCCAGTTTGTTTCTTTTCCGTTGCCAGCGGGGTCGCTGCATAAGCGGCTAACGAGGGAGCCTAAATGAATAATAATTCACATGGTAATCTCGTGGGAAGCGTTGTATTAAAAGATATATATATCATTAAAAATAGAGTTAATGATAAGGTATATATCGGTCAAGCTATTGATTCCTATGATAGATGGAAGCATCATAAAACCGCAGCAAAAACAGGTCACTACAAACATAGGTGTTTGTTGTATGAGGCGATGCAAAAATATGGAATACATAATTTTTATTATGAGATTCTTGAATCACAAATAGCTAATTACAATGAACGCGAAAGATACTGGATATCATTTTATAATTCAGTAGTTCCTAATGGATACAATTTATTAGAAGGTGGCGAGCAGTATCCAAATCTAAAAGGAATTATGAATAGCGGTTCTGCGATTCAAAACAAAGAAACGCTCGATCAAGTGATTAACGACCTGTTAAACTCAGATCTTCGGCTTACAGATTTAGCGAAGAAGTATGATGTTCCGTTAAATACAATACATGGAATCAATAGTGGGGACACGTATTATAATAGTTCCCTGGCGTATCCGATCCGAAAATCCCCTGTTCCGGTTAAGTTGTCCGACAACGATGTAATAAAGATTATAGATTTATTGCAGGGGAAGGACTATATGATTGCAGAGATAGCCAATATGTACAATGTGTCAGAAGAAACTATCAATTGTATAAATATTGGGAAAACAAGATCTGCGATTATGCCTGATATCGATCGTCCAATAAGAAAAAAACCTATCTATAAATCTGATGTCTTATCTGATGCCGAAATAACTGAGGTTATTTGGCTCCTAAAAAACACATCCCTATCGTTGCGCGAAATTGGGAAAAAATTCGGGGTTGGACATCGTGTGATAATTAACGTTAAGAATGGGACGAAACGATATCGTAGAAATGGGTACGACTATCCCTTGAGGCCAAATAATTAATACAACGCAGCCTGTATCGACTATCTCGGCGAACGAGAGTACGCCTACTATTGGCACGTAGGTGGAAAGAGAAACACTGCATATATTGCAGCAAAAAATAGTCAATTCGTAATGAAAATTACGACAAAATGCAGATTCAAATTTCTTCGTCAGCGATAACGTTGGCGTTTTGTCCAATTGCTGTCGCTTGTTGTCAGATACCAGCAAGCTCGACGCCTTCATTAATTCCATCGGCGGCACCGCGCTGTCCGTCGGCTCCTGCCGCGTCAGCACGATCAATCTCGCCAGGATCGCATATGAATCCCGGGATGAGAACGGTGTCTTTGACAAGAAGAAGTATATGAAGATCCTCCGCCAGCGCGTCCTACTGGATTGCAAGGCCCTGACCTCCATGCGCCATGTACTTCAGCGCAATATTGAGAAGGGGCTTCTCCCGAACTATCAGGATGGCGCTGTAGAGCTGGATAAGCAGTACTGCACCATCGGCATCCTCGGTCTGTATGAAGTCATGGACCTGTTCGGCTTGATCAATACAGATGAGATCGGATGCAAATCGTACTCCGATGAAGCGGTGGAGTTTGCCACTCAGATTCTTGATGCGATCAATGATGTCAAGGATCATTTTGAATGCGATTTTTCGTTTAATGTGGAAAGTATCCCCGGGGAAAACTGTGCTGGTGTTATCTGTCAAGCAGACAATCTGCTCTTTGAACAGAACAAGTACTTTATCTACTCGAACCAGTGGATACCTCTGATGGAGAAGACCACCATTCAAGAAAAGTGCCGCCTTGGTTCTATCTTGGACCGGAAGTGCGGTGGTGGAGTAATTGCCCATATCGACGTCGAGAACCGCTTCCCGAATGAGGAAACGGCTTGGGATATGCTGAACTACGTGGCCTCTCAGGGCGTCATCTACTTCGCCTTCACGACGAAGATCAGCGTCTGCGAGGATAAACATGCGTTCATCAGCGAGAAGCATTGCCCGGTCTGCGGCAAGCCCGTCGCCGATACCTACGCTCGCGTGGTTGGCTTTTATACGCCGGTCTCCAGTTACCAGAAGATCCGCAAGCGTGAGTTCGATAAGCGTAAGTGGATGAACGTTCTTTCGAATGATGGAATTATGCAATGAGAATAAAAGGAATAACGGACGAGGACTTTGTTAACTACAAGGTCCCGTCCATGTTTATCGCTACAGCGACATGCTCTTTCAAATGCGACAAGGAATACGGTAGTCCGATCTGCCAGAACAGTGCGTTGGCGAAACAGCCAAGCATAGATATACCTATATCAAACATCGTTGATAGATATCTGAAGAATCCAATAACGCATGCTATAGTTCTTGGTGGTCTTGAGCCGCTTGATCAATTAAATGATGTATTGGATCTTTTAGATTATTTACGTCTTTACCCCGCATATAGATATGATAGGCATTATATTCCAGAACCACGCGACCATCCAAAGGCAAATGATCCATTTGTTATATATACGGGTTATACCAAAGAAGAGATATACGATAAATTCATTACGGTTGCTGGTTATACATTTGATGAGTTTACTAATATGATATATGGCAATATCATCATAAAATATGGTCGTTACATTCCCGGTCAGCAACCACATTTCGACCCCGTCCTCGGCGTCAACCTCGCCAGCGACAATCAATATGCAGAAAGGATATCCTGATGAAACTCGGATCACTTTTCTCAGGCTCCGGAAGCTTCGAGCTTTCCGGGGCCTTATTTGGTATTGAGCCAGTATGGTCCTCGGAAATCGATCCGTTCTGTCTTCGTGTCGAGTCCGCACGTTTCCCGAACTGCAAACAGCTCGGCAGCGTGAAGGATATCAACGGCGCCAACATCGAGCCTGTGGATGTCATCACGTTCGGGAGTCCGTGTTTCCCTGCCGAAACGCTTGTACTCACAGAAAAAGGCTACATTCCGATCTGCGATGTGCGTGTAGGTATGAAGGTTCTTACTCACACGGGAGAATGGCACAATGTGACCGCCGTTGGTGCAAAGCCTGGAAACACTGTGATTCTTAAAGGAAATCATTATGGTTTGGAATGTACAAGAAACCACCCAATTTATTCAGCAGGAGAAAAGAAAGACTATTCAAGAAAAAAAGATGGATCAAGACAAGGCAGAATTGTTCTGACTGACGAACGAAACTGGATCCACGCTGAAAACATGGAAGGTAAACTGTGGGCTGTACCTAATGCAGTAGAAACAATTACGGCTTCCATCCCTGATGATTTTCCGATAGAACGCATTGACGATCTGTTTTATTTCGTTGGACGCTGGCTTGGAGACGGATGGGTACGAGACGGGCAACGACCTGATCGCCGCATAGGATGTAGATATGCAGAGGTGTATCTATGTGATTCAAAAGATAAATTATGTGAACTTATTGATGCAGTCACTGCAATCAGTGAGAAATACTCAATTGAGGAAGTGGGAAATTCAGTAAAAATCAAGTTCCATTCTCAAAAGATTTGTAACTGGTTGACGGAAAACTTTGGGAAGTATGCGGATGGAAAGACGATGCCCGGATGGGTGTTTGGGATGAACAAATCTTGGCAGGAAAACTTGATGCGCGGAATTATCGACTCTGATGGACATACGTTTTTTGATAGAAATGAGCATAGGATATCTACAGTCAGCAAAAAACTTGCTGAGAGCATTCGACTTCTTGGGGAAATTCTCGGATATTCAACGACCGTTTATTTTCAAAAGACAAAGGATCATTACGTTATTGAAAACAGAGTTGTAAATCAAAAAGACTACTACGTAGTTGCTCTACACTTCAACAACAAACGAACTCACCTTTCTGATGAAAGTCATGGGTGGTACCGTGTAAGAAGCGTTTCAAAAGGAAGGGAGACAACAGTTTGGAACATCACAGTGGACAATGATAACAGTTATATAGCTGATGGAATTGTTGTCCATAACTGTCAAGATTTGAGTCTGGCTGGGAAGCAGGCCGGCATCCATGAGGGCGCCAGGTCTTCCCTCTTCTTTGAAGCAATCAGAATAATACAGGAGATGCGTAATGCAACAGCAAATCAGTTTCCTCGATTCGCCGTCTGGGAGAACGTATTGGGATGTCAGTCGTCCCACAAAGGGGCAGACTTCCGGGCGGTCATCGAAGCGCTCGTCCACGTCGCCGACCCCACGGCTTCAATACCTATGCCTGACAAAGGCAAATGGCTTGCTGCCGGATGCGTCGTGGGAGAAGGTTACAGCCTTGCCTGGAACATCTATGACGCTCAATATTCCGGCGTTCCGCAACGCCGAAAGAGAGTGTACCTTATCACAGATTATCGATCTGAACGCGCCGGAGAAATACTCTTTAAGTCCTCGCGCCTGCGCTGGGATTCTGAGGAGGGCCGACAGGCGGAACAAAGAGCTTCCGCCTATATTGCGGGAAGCCCTGGAGGAAGTCGTTGGTTCCGCTGGTGGCAGGACACAGCAAAGCCTGACGCAGCAGAGAGAGAGAGTAACAGCAGTCTGGGATGCGCGTGGCAACGGTAACGGCATGATCTCTCCGACGCTGACAGGCGATCATCAGAACAGGGTCACGGACTACACGGCGATCATAACGCAGACACGATAATGGATACCGAGGACAATATGAATGAAACTTTTATATCCGACAACGAGGCAGGACGCGCACAACGATATGTTATGTGTTTTGGAAACGGACAGCCAAATCAGTCGTGGGGGGGGGTATCCGGAGCATTGAATTGTATGCATGATCAGCAGGCAGTACTCATTGAAACGGATACACCGAACAAATATATCGTCCGGCGCCTGACACCGCTGGAATGCCTCCGGCTTCAGGGGCTTCCGGACTGGTGGACGGATGGCGTTGAAGGGAGCGACAGCGCGATCTATCGCATGGCCGGCAACGGCATCGCGCTTCCATGCGCTGTGGATATCATGGCCAGACTGGCTGAAGAATTATCAAAGGAGAACAGAAACAACAATGCTTAATGCACATTTTGAAAAGGTCACATATTCCCAGTTTCAGGACGACTGTCTGAAGCTTGGCTACAATATTCCGAGAACAAAGCTGATGCAGTTATATGACGACATCCAGCTTCCGCGT
>DFHP01000155.1:10057-15011 GCA_002371335.1 Eubacterium sp. UBA3720 | reverse complement strand
GCGTGTGCATCCCCCGGAGGGTTTTGTTTCACAGGAAATTGACGAAATTTACTGTGAAATAAAAAAGCTACGGTCTTGTGCCGCAGCTTTTTCTCATCATTTTTCACATTTTCCCAATGTCCCGGATCCTGGACAGTGCCTTCTCCATACGGTCCATTGCTTCCTTTATGTTTTCCATGGATGTGGCATAGGACATTCGAAGCCTGTTTTTCTGCATGTAATCCGATCCCGGCATCAAAGCGATCTTTCCCTCGTCAAGCAGATATCTGCACACGTCAGAATCATTTTCCAGCACCCTTCCATCGACCTCTTTTCCAATATACGGAGTCACATCAAAAAAAGTATAGAACGCACCCTGGATCTCCGGACATGTAATGCCCGGCATCGCATTGAGTCTCTCCACGGTATATTTCATACGTTTTTCAAACTCTGCGGCCATGACCGCTACATTATCCTGTGGTCCCCGAAGCGCTTCAACGGCAGCTTTCTGTGAAACAGAATTCACTGCTGAAGTCACCTGACTCATTATCTTTACGATGCTTTTAATGACATCTTCCCTTGCGGCCGCATAGCCGATCCGCCATCCTGTCATCGCATAAGTCTTTGAAAAGCTGTTGACAGTAATCGTTCTTTCTCTCATTTCCGGCGAAACAGACCCTATACTGAAATGCTTTGCATCTCCATATACAAGTTTTTCATACACTTCATCCGCAATTACAAAGAAATCATATTTGACGGCAAGTTCCGCCAGAGCGCGCAGACTTTTCTCATCAAAGACCGTTCCTGTCGGATTGTTCGGACTGCAGATGATCACTGCTTTTGTCCTTGGAGTGACCGCCTTTTCGATCTCCTTTACGTCAAGGGAATACTTTTCCTGATCCAGAAGAGCATAAACAGGCGTTCCTCCGGCAAAACGAACCATCTCGGGATAACTGACATAGCAGGGGGTAGGAATGATAACCTCGTCTCCCGGGCTTACGATAGCCATCAGCGCACTGAAAAGTGCCTGCTTTGCGCCTGAGCTTACAGCTATTTCACCGGCAGAGTATTCTATATTATTTTCATTTTTCAGTTTATCGGCAATCGCTTCACGAAGCTCCATGATACCGGCCGCAGGTGTGTACTTTGTATAATTATCTTCAATAGCCTTTTCCGCGGCTGCCTTGATATGATCAGGCGTGGCAAAGTCAGGCTCTCCCACATTCAACCCGATAATATCCGCGCCCTGTCTTTTCATTTCAGTAACTCTTGCCATCACCGCCGCAGAGGCAGAGCCCTGCAATATATTCATACGTTCCGCAAGCGTTGTAGCCATATTTTTGTCCTCCATTGTTTCCGTTTTACCTGTGCGGCATAATGGATAATTATAACAGACTTTAATTTTAATGAAAGCCTTTGGCGCAAAAATATTTTATCGATTTAACGTCCTAAACAGAATATTTTTGTTTATTTATCCTCTGTGCCTTCTCTCCCGAAAAAATTCATATCCTATCGCCCGGATCTATGTTATTATAGGTGAGATAAATTTTTTTCCTATAAAGGGGGTCCCAATGAACGAACTGGAACTACTGCGCAATGATCTGGATACGCTTGACCGGAAACTCATGGAACTTTTCGAGCAGAGAATGGAGCTCACAAAAAAAGTCGGTCAGTACAAAAAAGACCATAATATCGGAGCGCTTGATACCGCCTATGAAAAAGAACTGTTAAAGAGGAGACTCCTTTTGATCGACGATCCTCTTCGCCGTGCTGATGTGACAAATCTTTATGAGGCGATCATGTCTATTTCCCGACGTCAGCAGCGCCGCATCATAAATGAGAACAAAAGAGCCGCCGCATATCAGGACTATCTGAAATCACTCTCGGAATACCGCAATCCTGTCGAAGATCCCAGAGTCGTTTATCAGGGCGAGCCCGGAGCTTACAGCGAAATGGCAGCGCTTGATTTTTTCGGCAGCAAAACCAGTGCGAAAGGGCTTTATCAGTTTGAAGACACCTTTAAGGCTCTGAAGAACGGAGAAGCCGATTACGCCGTTCTTCCTATCGAAAACTCATCTACCGGCGCGATCCGTCAGGTATATGATCTTCTCGCCCAGTACGAATGCTATCTGGTCGGCGAGACGACGGTCAATGTCAGCCATAGCCTCATGGCCCTTCCCGGCGTATCGATCGAGGATATCACCACTGTATATTCTCATGAGCAGGGACTGTTTCAGTGCGAACAATTCCTGGATCAGCACCGCGACTGGAGACAGAAAGCTCAACCGGACACCGCCGGCAGCGCAAAGAAAGTCGCAGAGACTCAGGACCGGCATGCGGCAGCGATCTGCTCCCCCCGCTCCGCCGAGATCTATGGACTGAATATTCTGGCCGAGGGCGTCAATCAAAATTCAAATAACACGACACGTTTCGTGGTCGTTTCTCCAAAGATGGAACTTAGAAACGGCGGCGATAAGATCTGTATCTCTTTTACCACTCCTCATGAATCAGGTTCCCTTCAGGAAGTACTGACAATATTTACAGTCAACAATCTGAATCTGGTAAAACTGGAGTCAAGACCGATCCCCGAACGCAACTGGGAATATATGTTCTTCGTTGAATTTACGGGGAATCTGGCTGCGCCGGGGATGAACGCCATAATCCGCGATCTGATCCAGATCACGAACGATCTTCGTGTATTCGGTAATTTCAAAGCCAATCTGGAATGATCCGCCAGAGGGTTTGTATCATAGGAAATGATCGTAATTTCCTATGACATCAAAAAAGGACAACCCTGATCCCCCGTCATGAAAATGACCGGAATCCGGCTGTCCTTTTATTCTTTTTTATACCCGGAGAATCGGAAAAGTCTTTCGGCAAAAGATCAGCGTTCAGCCGATCATATCATTTATATCATTTTTCCCTGATATTTTTTCGCGGGCATCCTGCTGAAATCGTAAGTTTCCAGTTCATCAATGCTTATATTTGCCCAGCTTCCTTCGTGAACCATAAGGTTCGAGACCTCTGACAGGTGCACTACGATCACCGGTTTCCCCGCCGCATAGGCGTATCCGCATTCCCACGCGGTGCCGGTATCGCTGTTTGCCCCGTAATAAAGCATGACCACACAATCACACTCGTCTATATTTGCTCTGTCCATCGCAAATATCTTTTCCGACCAGGCCCTGCTTCCTGCTTCATCCCGCGGTTCATATTCTCTGGGACTGAACACCTCAAAACCCCGCCCGCGCAAAATATTTTCTGCTTTTAAAACCATTTCTGTTTCATGCTGTTCAAAGAACGGCCCCGCCAGATATATTTTTGTCCTCCTGTTTTCAAGTATCTTAAAGCTCAGGCTTTCCATGGAAAGCTGAAACATGAGCTTCTGCATGGAACTCTCACTGAGATTCCCGATGATCGTCAGTTCAAATGTGACGGTGTTCTTTTCGGCATCATCACGGATCAGCTCCATCTTCTCCATATTGTATCCGTAATCTCCGATCATACTCAGGATAGAAGACATGGCGTTCGGACGGTTCGGACGTTCTATCAGTACGCGTACCCGGGATCCGTTCGGATATATTTCGATACCCTTTGCCAGCGGCTCAAAGATCCCATCGAGCCAGTCAAACAGAAGGCCATACTGATACATCCGGCTGGTTTCCATGATCTTTCTTACAACCGCCAGATATCCGGCTTTTCTCTCCGGGGGCACATCCTCTCCCAGACGTTTCAGGATTTCTTCCTCGCGGTCTGCCCTGTAGATCGTAATATCTCCGGATTCTTTTTTTGCCTCAGCCACTTTATACGAACAGTCAAGACGTTCCATGATCAGTTTCCTGATCTGAGGATCTATAGCATCAATGATGCCTCTGACCTCTTCAAGCTTCATAATTGTTTCCTCCCGGATCAAACCGCAGGACATCATAACGGTTTTCTTCCTTGCTTAGTCTTCATCCTCGTCTCTTGCCAGGGCTGCCGCCTGCACAGCCTGGACATCCTCGAGCATCGACAGCATAGGTCTGATTCCTTTCTTATGATTCATCTTGCGGTCTACATAATTTTTCGTGCACTTCATAACCTGCGGCGAAAGAACGAGCACGCCGATAAGGTTCGGGATCATCATCAATCCGTTAAACGTATCGGATATATCCCATGCAAGCTTCGCTTCGATAACCGAACCCGCAAGAACGATTACGACAAATATCGCGCGATACAAAAGGATTGCTTTTGTTCCGAACAGATACTCAAATGCCTTTGAACCATAATGGCTCCATCCGAGGACCGTAGAATATGCAAACAGAAGAATGGCCACGGCAATGAATGCAGAGCCTGCCTTTCCGAATGCCTGTTCAAAGGCATAGCTCATCAAATTGCTTGATCCTACAGCTTCCGCCTCGGCTGTCATCTGCCCCGTCGCCAGATCTACAGCGCCGCTGGAAAGAAGCGTAAGAGCTGTCAGTGTACAGACAACGATCGTATCTGCAAAAACCTCGAAGATACCCCACATTCCCTGACGGACAGGTTCTTTGACGTTAGAACTCGAATGAACCATAACAGAAGAGCCAAGACCTGCTTCATTGGAAAAGACTCCTCTCTTCATACCCATCTTCATAGCCGTTGCGATACCTGCGCCGACTATACCGCCCGCTGCGGATCTCAGTGCGAAAGCACCCTTAAAGATAGATACAAATACTGCCGGTATCGTTGTAATATTTGCAATAATGATAAAAAGTGTTCCTGTCAGATAGAGAATGACCATGAAAGGAACCAGCTTTTCTGTCATGGCGGCAATCCTCTTCAGACCTCCGAGAATAACCGCGCCGACTGCGACAAACAGGAAAATACCAACGCCTAGTTTCGGAATGCCGAATGCATGATTGATATTACTTACCATACTGTTTACCTGACTCATATTTCCGATTCCGAAAGAAGCCAGAAGACAGAAAACAGAAAACAGAACTGCCAGCGCGGC
>DFHP01000155.1:0-9937 GCA_002371335.1 Eubacterium sp. UBA3720 | reverse complement strand
CCTCCGCACCATTCTCCCTCTGTATTTTTTCTTCTGTAAAGTATACCAAGGACATTCTCCGAATAGTTCGTCATCATTCCGAAAAAGGCGATCAGCCACATCCAGAATACCGCTCCCGGACCTCCTACAGCGATGGCTCCGGCAACGCCGACGATATTACCTGTTCCTACAGTAGCTGCCAGCGCTGTGCAAAGCGACTGGAACTGAGAGATCGTTTTGTCCTCAGTATGCGCCGTAATATGTTTTTCACCAAAGATCGCTCCGATCGTATGCTTCATCCAGTATTTGAAATGAGACAGCTGGAAAAACTTTGTCATGCATGTCATAAGCACGCCGACAAAACCCAGCAGGATCAGTGCAGGCCAACCCCATACAGCATTATTAATAACGCCGTTTACATTTGTGATAATATCGATCATCACTTCTCCTCCTTCTCAACCTCGTCATGTCACTCCTTCTCTAATGACTCTTTGTTTTTGCTTCATGGGATTCGGGTGTCAAAACTACAATTTCTGAACGACGGACTTTTGACACTTTAATCTTCATAGAAAATTAACACAATTTCCCTTAGCAGAAATAATAAAGATGTTCACGGCATTGACATACCATGAACATCTTTATTCCCGCTCTGCAGATTACTTTATAATAATTTTATATTTGTGTCAACGTAAACTTGCCGTTCCGATAAGTAATTCTTTCCTCAGGATCATTTATGAACAGGCATACCATGCAACGCCCTCATTGATCCATCCTGACGCCACCAGAGTGTTGACTTCTTCCTCGCTCACAGTATAACAATGTGTGGCAATGACTGCATTTGGATTCTGTACCCGGTAGACCGGAATAGACTGGCGGTCATCGGAGTAACCGATGATTCCATCGACTGACCATCCGGCAGCCACACAATCCGTCCTCTGCTGCCAGTCAATGGTATAATAATGTGCTCCCGTTGCAGGATTCTGCAAACGATAGATCGGCGTATTGGAAGACTTCGGCTGCTTCCACATTATGCCGTCATAATTCCAGCCCGATGCTACCAGCGCGTCACGTTCCGAATCGATCGTAGTGTAGTACAGTTCTTCCGTCTCTGAATTGGATACCCTGTACATGCTGGTAGTCTCTATGTTTACTTCTTCTGTTTCCTCTACTGCCGAACCTGCCGCCGAAGATGAATCGCTGACCTCTTCACCGCCGGAAAACCGGATATTCGCATCTGTCAGCACGATATTATTTTCGCCGATGCTGACCTGATCCCAGTCTTCCTTCGATCCTTCATAGGAGATATCCTTCAGGTTTTTGCATCCCCAGAAAGCATTCTCTCCGATCGTTTTTACGCTTGCCGGAATATTCACGGATTCCAGGCTGCTGCAGCCGTTGAATGCGTTCACATCAATGATCTCCACGTCTGATCCGATCCTGGCTTCCGTCATCGCTGTCATATTCATAAAAGCATTCTTTCCTATGCCGGTGATTCCCGAACCAATCACTACATTTGTCAGTTCGTCCTTATAGCTGTCCCACTCGCGGTCGGATCCGGCCGAACTGTAATTCGGCATCCTGCCGCTTCCTTCAACAGTCAGAACGCCATCCGCATAGTTTGCCGATACTTCTCCTGCCGGTTCTTTTTCTCCCTTCCATTTCTGGTAGTATCCGTATCCAAAGTATGCTGCCGCAGCAATAACAGCTGCAACAATGATGAAAATAATTATTTTTTTTAATGCCCTCATTGTTTGCTCCCCTTTCGTTAAATAATTATTATTCCTTTTTCCAAAGGAAGACTCCCCCTGTCTATCCTTATCTCCGCCATTGTATCATATCCCCGATAACTTTTACAACCATTTAGACGGACCTCAAATGACTTCAAGTCTCGCTCGCGAGACTTGGCTCGGGATTCGGGTCAGCTTCATCTGACGTCTTTCAAACCGAATCCCTGAACATCCTCGCAAAGCGTTTATTTTAGCATAAGCCGCCGCTTAAGAAGCGGCGGGGCATCTCACACTGAGATAAAAAGAACTGCCTGCGTTACCACAGACAGTCCCTGTTAATTATTTTTTCACATCAAGCCTCACCAGAGCCCGGTGAAGTCTGTGCGTAGTAAGCCTGAATTCCTCATCGGAAAGCCCGCCTTTCGCGAGTTTTTCTTCTGCACGGCGTTTTGCTCTCTGGGCCCTGCCTTCATCGATATCCTCCTCCCATTCCCAGGTGGTGGACATGACGCGGCAAATGCCATTGATCACTGTAAGCATTCCTCCGATACAGGCTGCTTCTTTTTTTGTGCCGTCCTCCATAATGATATGCGCGCCGCCCATACCCAGGGCCGTCACGGTATCACAATGTCCGGCAAGGATGGCGATGTCTCCCGTGATGCTCCTGCAGACGATCCTCTGCGCCTCACCCTCGAAAAACATGCCGTCCGGCGTTCCTATACGCAACGGAAAGGTTTTCATAATATAACCCTCCTATCAATTCTGCACCTTCGCCAGAACATCATCGATGGTTCCCGCGAACAGGAAGCTGCTCTCCGGAACATGATCCAGCTCTCCGCTCAGGATCATCTTGAATCCACGCAGTGTTTCCTTGAGCGGTACATACTGACCCTTCATACCAGTGAACTGCTCTGCGACAGAGAAGCTCTGAGAAAGATACCTCTGTACCTTACGGGCACGCTGTACCGTGATCTTATCTTCTTCCGAAAGTTCTTCCATACCCATGATAGCAATTATATCCTGCAGCTCTTTGTATCTCTGCAGCACCTGCTGTACGGCACGGGCGATCTCATAATGCTCTTTACCGACAACTTCCGGCGTCAGGATACGGCTTGTGGAATCCAGCGGATCTACGGCCGGATAAATACCCTGAGAAGCGATATCTCGGGAAAGAACCGTTGTCGCGTCCAGATGCGTGAAGGTAGTAGCCGGCGCCGGGTCTGTAAGGTCATCGGCCGGTACGTATACTGCCTGTACGGATGTGATGGATCCCTTCTTTGTAGAAGTGATACGCTCCTGAAGCTCACCCATATCCGTGGCAAGTGTCGGCTGATAACCTACGGCTGAAGGCATACGTCCCAGAAGAGCCGATACCTCTGAACCTGCCTGTGTGAAACGGAAGATATTATCGATGAAAAGCAGCACGTCCTGATTTTTGACATCGCGGAAGTACTCTGCCATGGTCAGACCCGAAAGTCCGACACGCATTCTGGCTCCCGGCGGCTCGTTCATCTGACCGTATACGAGCGCCGTCTTATCGATAACGCCGCTCTCCTGCATCTCCGAGTAAAGATCGTTTCCCTCACGGGTACGCTCGCCAACGCCCGTGAATACGGAAAGTCCGCCGTGGGCGGTAGCTACGTTATGGATCAGCTCCATGATAAGTACGGTCTTACCTACGCCGGCACCTCCGAACAGACCGATCTTTCCGCCTTTTGCATAAGGACATATCAGGTCAACAACTTTGATACCTGTTTCAAGGATCTCCGTAGCCGGCATCTGATCCTCATAGGATGGCGCCGGTCTGTGGATCACCCATTTTTCTGACGCTTCAGGGGCCGGCTTATTATCTACCGGCTCGCCCAGAAGGTTAAATACTCTTCCCAGACATTCTTCACCGACCGGAACCGTGATCGCGCTTCCTGTATCCACAGCCTTCGCGCCTCGTGTCAGTCCGTCAGTAGAACTCATGGCGATACAGCGCACAGTGTTATCACCCACCTGCTGAGCCACCTCAGCGATGAGCTTTTTCTGTGTGCTCTCGTTTTCTATTTCAATAGCGTTAAGCAGTGCAGGCAGCTCGTCATGCTCGAAACGAACGTCCAGAACAGGTCCGATGACCTGCACTACCTTTCCAACGTGTTTGTCACTCATTGTGAATCTCCTTATAGTACTTTAGACGCCGTCTGCGCCGGCTACGATCTCAGTGATCTCCTGTGTGATGCTAGCCTGACGTGCACGGTTGTAATACAGATTCAACTGTTCAAGCATCTCATCAGCGTTCTTTGTGGCAGCATCCATCGCGTTCCTTCTTGCCGCAAGCTCGCTGGCAAGACTCTCGCAGACACTGGCATAGAGCATTCCGGCAAGAAACTCGGGAACTATACTGTTAAAGACTGTTTCCGCATCCGGCTCATACCAGATGACATCATGTCTAACCTGTACGTTCTCCGAACCATCCTTACGCTCGGAGCCTTCTTTCTGTGAATCCAGCAAAGTGTCATTTTTCAGATCCATGATCGGCAGAAGCGCCGATGTGACCGGCGACTGGCTCAGCATGGACTTAAATGACGTATAACACAGCTGGATATGACCAAAGCTGCCCTTCTTATACTGATCGCAGAGCAGCTGCGCGATCTCAAAACAATCCGATACGCTGATCGATGCGACTTCAGCGAACTCGTCAGTAACGATATCAATATGTTTGCTTCTGGCATACTCAACGGATTTTTTTCCGATCGGCAGCACAACGAACTCTTTTCCGGCCATATCGGCTTCCAGCATTTTGAATACATTACTGTTATATCCGCCCGCCATTCCTCTGTCGCCTGTGATCAGCACGCAGCAGCTGCGTTCGCTATTTAACTGTTTTGTGTAAGCGCTCGTAAAATCTGTATTCTGTCCCGCGATATCATTCATTGCCTGACGCAGCTCCCTTAAGTAGGGTCTGCATCTGTCGGCTCTGTCCTTAGCCCTGCGCAGCTTGGAGGACGCCACAAGTTCCATGGCTTTGGTGATCTGTCTCGTATTTGTTACACTTTTAATACGAAGCTTCACCGCTTTCATGTTTGAAGCCATATTGCTCCTCCTTTGTTATTAAGCGCGGGTTTTAGTGTTCAGGAACTGGGTCTTGTAGTTGTTTACCGACTGCTCCAGTTTCTCCTGGATATCTTTATCGAACGCGCCTGTCTTTCTGATGCCGCTCATAGCAGCTACTCCATCCGGATCTCTGTCAAGGAAGTCATACAGACCTTCCTCAAAGGAACCGATATCACTGACTTCAATATCGAACAGCAATCCGTTCGTTACGGCATATAAAATAGCCACCTGTTTCTCTACAGGGATCGGAGAATTACGATCCTGTTTCAACACCTCAACGATTCGCTCACCCTGTGCGAGACGCTGTTTCGTATCATCGTCAAGGTCCGAACCGAACTGAGCGAAAGACTGCAGCTCTCTGTACTGGGAATATATCAGCTTCAGAGTACCGGCAACTTTCTTCATTGCCTTGATCTGAGCGTTTCCTCCTACTCGGGAAACTGAGATACCCGGGTTAACAGCCGGCATGATTCCGGAATGGAAAAGCTCCGTCTCCAGGAATATCTGACCGTCCGTGATGGAAATGACATTTGTCGGGATATAAGCAGAGATATCTCCGGCCTGTGTCTCGATGATCGGCAGTGCAGTCAGAGAACCGCCGCCGTGCGCGTCGTCCATCTTTGCCGCACGCTCCAGAAGTCTTGAGTGAAGATAGAATACATCACCCGGATAGGCCTCACGTCCCGGCGGACGGCGGATCAGCAGAGAAAGTGCACGATATGCCACAGCGTGCTTGCTCAGGTCATCATAGATGATCAGCACATGTTTTCCCTGTGCCATGAAGTACTCTCCCATAGTACATCCCGTATAAGGCACGATATACTGAAGCGGGCTGGCCTCGGAAGCAGTAGCTGCTACAACGATAGTGTAATCCATGGCGCCGCCCTTCTTCAGGGTCTCTACAAGCGCTGCTACCGTAGATCTCTTCTGTCCTATAGCTACATAAATACAAATAACGCCGTTACCTTTCTGATTCAGGATCGTATCTGTGGCGATCGTTGTCTTACCTGTCTGGCGGTCGCCGATGATCAGCTCACGCTGACCTCTTCCGATTGGAATCATAGAGTCGATTGCCTTGATACCTGTCTGCAGCGGCTCATGCACGCCCTGTCTGTCGCAGATACCCGGCGCGTTTGTCTCGATCGGTCTGAATTCTGTGGTATCGATCGGTCCGTTTCCATCGATTGGCTGACCAAGGGCGTTTACTACACGTCCGATCATCGCGTCACCGACAGGAACAGATACGACCTTTCCTGTTCTTTTTACAGTCTGGCCCTCGCCGATATTTTCTCCACCACCGAACAGTACAATGGAAACACTGTTCTCTTCAAGGTTCTGTGCCATACCGAAACTGCCGTCTTCAAACTCTATCAACTCTCCTGCCATACAGTTTGTCAGGCCGCTTACTCTGGCGATACCATCACCTACCATAAGAACAGTACCGGTCTCGCTCTGCTGGATCGCGTTTTCATAATGCTTGATCTGGCTGCGGATGACCTTGGATATTTCTTCTGGTTTTAATTGCATGTTTCCTTACCATCCTTAATTTTTCAAAATTATCACATCATAATGTTATTAAGTTTATTCTGAATGCCGGTCAGCCTGCCCTTTACGGTTCCGTCAAGCTCCATATCCTCCAGCTCGACTTTCAGTCCGCCGATCACGCCTGCATCCAATCTCTGTGAAAGATATATTTTTTTGCCAAACTGCGCCTCAAGTTTTTCCTTCAGCGCATTCATCTGATCATCTCCAAGCTTCGCAGCCGTCACTACGACAGCCTCCGCAATATTATGATCCGCGTTATATCTGCGCACAAATTCACTGACGCATCCCGAATACTCATTCAGGATATTTCTCTCACATAAGATCTTCAGAAAATTAACCATATATCTGCTCGCGGAACTGCCAAAGGCTTCCTCGATCAGACCGATACGCTCTTCTTTCGCCAGTACCGGCTCCGAAAGAAGATGCAGATAATCCGGGTTTTCCCAGAAGATCTTCCGGATCTCTTCACTCTCCCTGAGCATCTCGTCGGTCATATTTTCTTCCACCGCAAGGTCATACAGGCTGCCACCATATACTCTGGCAGTCTGTGTCATGATGCTTCTCCTACATTCTTTATAAATTCATCGATCAGTTTTCTATGATCATCTTCGTTGATCTCACGTTCAATGACTTTGCCTGCGATCTCCATGGCTATACCGCCGATCTCATCTTTAGCTTCATTGATCGCTTTCTTTCTTTCCTGTGCGATATCGTTCGCAGCTTTCGCGCGGATCTGTGCTGCTTCTGCCTCAGCTTCCCGAACTATCTTTTCGCCTTTGGCAGCCGCATTCTTCTGCGCGTCGCTTAACATATCACTGGCTCGTTTTCTGGCGCCTTCCATATTCCTTTCATACTGATCCTTGATCGCATATGCTTCCGTTTTTGCCTTTTCGGCTTCGCGGATCTCCGCATCTGCTTTCTGTCTTCTCTTCTCGAGAACTTCATTGATCGGTTTCAGCAGGAATTTCTTTACAAGCCAGATCTGAATAAAAAGGTTGCAGATCTGGGCAATGAAGGTCCATGGTACGAGCGTTACTAAATCCTGTACCTGCATGAACATACCTCCTGTCTGCAGTCAACAATTGCACTGCAAAAGATCTTTGCCGTAAATTATCCGAGGTATCCCATGAACATTCCGGGCGCAACGAAAATCAGAAGAAGACCTGTTACGAAACCATAAATACCTGTTGTCTCTGCGATAGCACAACCAAGAAGCATTGTAGAAGTAACATCACCTTTGCACTCCGGCTGACGTCCGATTGCCTCACAGGCGTTAGCTACTGCATGACCCTCACCAATACCGGGGCCTATGCCGGCGATCAGAGCAAGACCAGCACCAATTGCGCAACCTGCCAATGCAATACCTTTTGCAAGAATTGTGAAATCCATAATAATTTTCCTCCGTTATTTTTATTTTTAATTATAAATTTCTAAATATACGGCATCAGATGATCTTCTTTACTGACGCCCTGATCCAGTCCTCCGCAGGGGACCGGATTTCCCGAAAATCCGGTGTTCCGGATGATCCTTCCGGGATTTTTTCACGCCGGGTTACTCTTCCGCAGCATTTGCAATATACATAACAGTCAGCATACAGAAAATAAACGCCTGCATGAATCCGGTAAACCAGTCAAAATAGAATGACAGGATAGCCGGGATACCTACGTCCAGGATCGGTATCTTTGACAAAACATCACCGACCACGCCCGGAATCAGTCCCAACAATGCCGAACTGGCAACAGCCAGCGCCGCATAGATCAGCGTATTAATAACGATACCGGACAGAATATTTCCGAAATGTCGGCAAGCCAGAGAGATCGGCGTCGCCAGCTCGGAAAGTACATTGAAAGGTGTCATGACGGCAATTGGTGTCGTAAAACCTTTCAGATATCCTCCAACGCCGCTCGTCTTGATCTTCTGCGCCGTGATCATTATAAAAACAACTACTGCCCAGGCCGCCTCAGTAGAGAGATCCGCCGTAGGACTTCTAAGGCCCACAAGACTTATCAGGTTGGATACGATACTGGTAGCAAATAATGCGGCAACAAACGGGATCAGCTTACGGAATCTTTCGCCCGCGTTGCCGATAACGAATTTATTTGCCTGCTCTACCAGCAGTTCTGCTACCGCCTGCTTTTTTGAGATATTTTCCACCTTCAGATCTCTGGTCAGCCAGATACACAGTAATGTAATGATGAGCATGACCAGCCAGCTGATCACCAGCGTTTCCGTGATCTGAAAACGTCCAAGTATCGGAAAATCGATTGGCACAGTGTAAAATATCTTTGCACCGGTAATATCAACATTCATAAACCATTTTCACCTCCTTCTTGGCATATTCACAAAGAGATACGTTATATTCACTCCATATTCAAGTGAAGAATTCCCCGAAGCTTGATGCCCAGGCTCGGGAACAGTAAAGGCAGAATGCCTGCAATAAACTGAAAACAGGGGGCCGCTATGGCGATTATCATCCAGATGATCTGCATTGCCAGTCTCTGAGTATAGCTTGAGCGGACTGTAAGCTTTACCTTATCCTGATCGTCCATCGACGCGGCTTTCTGCACCATCAGGGCCATCATAAAAAAGTTCAGCACTGCCACGGCGCCTCCGCAGACCCCGCCGAGTATAACTCTGTAATCAAACGGGATCGAATCCGGCCATATCATATGCCCAATGGCAAAAACAAGAATCATGACAGCCACTGCGGCAAATGTAAATATTGCCGTTCTTTTAGTCTCTTTTTGTACTGCCGGCTGTAATTTAGCCATATGCGCGATTCCTTTCTACATGTGTTTATTAAATGAATGCTTGTTTTTCTTTTCCTCTGATTTTCTTTCCTGACCCCGGGTCTGCGCCACATAAAACTTATATGCGGTCATGAAGGACGCCCCCAGCCCGAAAACAAAACCGGGAATATATATCCATGCGCCCAGTCCGAATTTTCCCGCAAGCCACCAGCAGAGTCCCAGACAAAGTACAGGCGGTATGATCAGTGTAAGTCCGAACTGCGACAGAAGGGAAAGCTGTTTGAATATTTCTGTCCATTTTTTCATATACCTTTTCTCCGTTGTTCCTTCCGTAAATTCAGTTCTCCACATACCATTATATTCGTTATTCAAAACAGTGTCTAGAAGAAGATTACGATGTATTAACGAAAGTATATCTTATAATTGAAGTCTCGCGCGGGACCTGGCGAGGGATTCGGATCAGCTTCAGCTGACATCTTCCAAACCGAATCCCTGCGCATCCTCGCGGAGCGTTTATCTCAGTGAGAGATTGGATCCTCATCGGGACGAGCTTCTCATAACCCGTCGCTTGAAAAGCGGGGTGCTTCTCACACTGAGATAAAAAGCACCGCATTGAGACATCCTCTGAGATATATCAATACGATGCTTTTATATTTTTACGATATCATATGATCTCCGCCGGAACCTCTGTCTGCTTCAGACCGGATACAGTTCCTCTCCGCGGATGCTCTTTTTACGCCGGATACTCTCTTCCCCTGATATACTTCCGGAAGTAAATCCGTTACGTTATGCGAAGATAGGTCCCACGCCCTCTGCCAGAGACGCCTGCTGTGCCTG
>DFHP01000043.1 GCA_002371335.1 Eubacterium sp. UBA3720 | reverse complement strand
CGGCTTAGAAGGCCGTTGCTCTATCCAGCTGAGCTACAAACACGTATGTATCATAAAACATGACACAAGCAGGTGATGGGAATCGAACCCACATATCCAGCTTGGAAGGCTGGTGTTCTACCACTGAACTACACCTGCAAAATAAATCGGGGTGACAGGATTCGAACCTGCGGCCTCCTGGTCCCAAACCAGGCGCTCTAGCCAAGCTGAGCCACACCCCGGTGTTCAGGCTTTTGCTGTCTGACGCCTGACGCAATAAATAATATACTCTAATTATATGACCTTGTCAACATCTTTTTTCGACCCTGATATTTCATATTTTTTTACAATTCCGCGCTCTTAAAAGTACCTTTTCAAGCGTAACTGCGCAGGGCGTAAGATCCTGACGGTCTGTCGCTGCTTTTTCCTTATCTGCCCTTGATATTCAGCTGTCCGATGGAAAAATCTATATCATGCTCCTGATTGATATTCATAATGATATACGTCGGTTTCCTTCCGATCTGCCTTGGATATGTCAGAGAGCCGGGATTGATCACATAAATATTATTTACTTTTTTTATCATCGGCTTATGAGTATGTCCGCAGATAACAATGTCTGCATTTCTGCTGCATCCTTCATCCACCAGTCTCTCAATTCCCAGCGAAACGCCATAACGATGACCGTGTGTCAGAAATATCCTGTAATCGGATATGGTAACGATCTGATCGGACGGAAGATCCGATCCCCAGTCATTGTTCCCGGCGATAAAATAACACGGACAATCCACCATTCCTTTGATATATTCTTCCTGATCCTCCACGTCGCCCGCGTGGATCAGCGCATCAATCTTTCCCGCTTTTTTCAGGACGAGTCCCAGATTCTCCGCGTAACCATGCGTATCGCTAATCACAAGCACTCTCATAAATAAAATGTCTCCTCTTAACAGATGCTGACAGATTTGAACAAGTATAGCTTTTTAAAAAAGTATATCTTTCAGTTCCTTTTCCATGGCGCGCAGCGCATTTCCCCTGTGGCTCAGCTCATTTTTCTCCTCCGGAGATAATTCGGCAGTTGTTCTGCTCATATCCGGCAGGTAAAAAATAGGATCATAGCCGAATCCGTTTTCACCCCGCTCCTCATAACCTATCTTCCCTTCAATTGTACCACGGGTGACCATCTCACGTCCATCAGGCAGGACCGCGGCGATCTCGCATACAAATCTTGCAGTACGTTTTTCTGCCGGAACTCCGTTCAAACGCCGTATGATATTTGCGTTTTTTATCCGGTAAGAAGTTTCCTCGCCCATATACCGGGCAGAAAGCACGCCGGGCTCTTTGTTCAGATAGTCCACCTCCAGACCCGAATCATCCGCCATGGAAATGGCGTCTATATTTTTCCCGCGGAGTATCTCCGCAAGGGCTCTTGCCTTGATCAGCGCGTTTTCCGCGTAAGTCGTTCCGTTCTCTTCCACATCAATGCTGATGTTTTCCTCCTTCATTGCCGTAACTTCCACCGGAAGTCCCTGCATGATTTCTTTTATTTCTTTTACCTTTCCGGCATTGCCGGTGGCAAATATTATTTTTTTCATAATATACGTCTCTTTCCGGGCAGCACGTCTGTCCCCAGAATATTATGATCTTTTCGGTCAGAACGTCTTCTCCCTGAATATAATGGTTTTCAGTATGGGGCTTCAGTCTACTCTTCTCTTTTTTCGTGAACTTTCTTCGGCTTCGGTCCGGGATACTGATAAAAATAGGTTTTCATCATGCCGTTATATATTTTTCTGTTTTTTGCGGCCTTTTTCCCTATATACCTCTCGGTATCACCGTAGCCCGAGATAATGTACATGGACCAGGTATCCAGCATGGCAAAACGCTCTCCCAGCGTCCCGTACAGTTCCGGCAGCGCTTCCTTTTCCTCAAGCCGCTCTCCGTACGGCGGATTTGTGACAATGAACCCGTACTTTCCCGAATGTGACAACCTCTCCACGGGCCTTTGCTGAAAATGGATCAGATGGTCCACTCCTGCCATGACGGCGTTTTCCCTGGCAAACTTTATGACCTCGCCATCGATATCATAACCTTGTATATTCGTCTTTACATCAAGATCCAGATTATCCTCCGCTTCTTCTCTCGCATTCTTCCAGCATTTTTCCGGTATGAGCTCCGGCCATTCCTCGGCCAGAAAATGACGCTTCATGCCCGGAGCCATATTTGCCGCCATCATTGCCGCCTCTATGCAAAATGTACCGCTTCCGCAGAACGGATCTACCAGGATCCGGTCGTCCCGCCATGGAGTCAGCATCAGAAGCGCGGCCGCCAGAGTCTCTGTGATCGGCGCCTTTGCCGTTGCTTTCCGGTAGCCTCTTTTATGAAGGGATACGCCTGTTGTGTCCAGTCCGATTGTCACCTTATCTTTTAAAATAGAGACACGAAGAGGATATGAAGCTCCGCTTTCCTCAAACCATTCTTTATGATATTTGCTTTTCAGACGCTCCACCATGGCTTTTTTCATTATGGACTGAATATCCGACGGGCTGAAGAGCCTGCTCTTTATAGAGTTCGCTTTAGCGACCCAGAACTTACCATCCCCGGGGATATATTTCTCCCACGGTATCTCCTTTGTCTTCTCAAAAAGTTCTTCGAAGGTCCTGGCGTAAAACTCGCCGGCCTTGATCATCACCCGTTCCGTTGTTCTCAGAAAAATATTCGCGTCGGCAACTGCCTGTGCATCTCCGATGAATGTGACCTTCCCGTCTTCAACTTTTGAAACTTCGTAGCCCAGATCCTGAATCTCTCTCTTCATCACAGATTCCAGGCCAAAATGACAGGGCGTGATCAGTTCATACATTTCCATAGGTGATCCTTTCCTTTTTTTATCCCAAAAAAGATCTTATTTCGGCCGGCATTTCAAGCCGAAATGAGACGATTCAAAGAAATACTGCAGACAACCCGCAGTTTTTTTCTAAGGGAAATGCCCCGGTAGGGGAGCTACCGAGGCATTTCGAGGGGAGTATAAATAATTAATAAGGGGTTATTAATTCGTAAAAAAAATTTTTTGAAGGGTAAATTCTTTTTACTTCACTGATTATATAATATTACATTCAAAAAAGCAACCCGTAATTTTTATACATTTTGCTCAAATGCGGCACTATTTAAACAATTATCAGTTAGTTTGACCTGAAACGTTCCGAAGATCATCCACGATTTTTTCAAAATGCATGAAATGAGACGCCTTTACGAGTATCGTATCTCCCTCACCCACAATTTCCGAAAGATGTGATCTCAGGTCTTCGAGGTCCGCAAAGTGTCTTACCTCAAGCTTCGACGAAGCTTTTTTCGCTGCCTCGGCAAGGTTTTCCATAAGCGGTCCCGCGCAATATACGGCGTCAATATCCAGAGACGCAGCGTAAACTCCCACATCCGCATGAAGTTCCTTCTCGTTCTCACCAAGCTCGCCCATGTCTCCCAGTATTGCGGTTTTTCGACCGCTTCCGTCCTGAAGCACATCAAGCGAAGCCTTCATAGATACGGGATTTGCATTATAGCAGTCATCAATGATCATAAATTTATCTGTTTCGATCATGTTGAAACGGCCTCCAAGAGATGCGAAGCTTTCTATTCCTTTCTTGATCAGGGAAATATCAAGACCGTACACGAGGCCTGCAGCCGTTCCCGCAAGCGCATTATACACCATATGACGGCCGGGCATCGGAATGTTTACCCGGAAATCACCCTTTCCCGTGTGAATGTGACATGAGATCCCTTTCAGTCCCATGCTCACGATCTCATCCGCCCAAACATCATTTGAGCTGTCCAGTCCGTAAGTTACAGGCCGGACTCCGTTGATCTCTTTTATCGTATGCAGCTTATCGTCGTCGCCATTTATGATGACATGATCATCAGGGCGGAGAAAGTCATAGATTTCAGATTTCGCCTTCAGGACGCCGTCCCTGTCTTTCAGATTCTCCAGGTGGCAGAATCCTATATTGGTCATGATGCTTGTATCAGGACGCACAATCTTTGCCAGACGATGCATCTCTCCGAAATCGCTGATACCCATCTCAAGCACCGCCAGCTCATCTTCGTCCCTGAGGCGAAATATCGTAAGCGGCACGCCCAGCTCGTTGTTGAAGTTGCCTTCCGTTTTCAGGACACGGAACTTCTGCCCGAGGACGCTCGCGGTCATTTCCTTTGTGCTGGTCTTTCCGACGCTGCCCGCAATTCCTACTACCGGTATATTCAGCTGTTTCAGATAAAACTCTGCTATATCCTTGACAGCCCGCAGCGAAGAATCTGTCAGGATATACGGCGTGCCGTCCGCCGGTGCCTTCTCAGCCAGCACGGCGGCAGCTCCCTTCTCCATGACCTGCGGAATAAATTTATGGCCATCTGCTCTTTCGCCCTGAATAGCCACAAACAGACAGCCGTCTGTTGCTTTACGGCTGTCTGTTGTGATAGCTGTCACGACGAAATCTTTCAATTCCTGCGGCCCCACATATTTTCCTCCGCAGGCACTGGCAATATTACTCAGTGTAAGATTTTTCATAACTGCTCCTTCTTTACAAAAACTCTCACATGTCATTTCTGAACACTCTGATCATGTGATCGTCACTGATATTTTTTCATGGAAATATCCACCAGTTTCATACATAACCTGGAATATGTGATCCCCAGCGCCTTAGCTTCCTGCGGAATAAGGCTGGTCGGAGTCATTCCCGGCAGAGTGTTTGCCTCCAGCACATAAAATCTGCCATCTTCACGCATCATGAAATCCAGACGGCAATAGCCTGTGATCCCCATTGCTTCGGCAGCCCTGACCGCCGTCTCCTGCATAGCTTTCGTAATCTCTCCGGAAAGCTCCGCGGGACATGTCTCCACAGTGGATCCTGCGGAATACTTATTTTTATAATCATAGAAACCTGACAGAGGAGCGATCTCAATGACCGGATAAGCCTCCTTGTCGATCACCGCCACGGAGAATTCCCTGCCGCTGATATACTCCTCAATGACAGCCTCCTCTTCCAGCGAAAACGCTTCCTTTGCGGCGTTTATGTACTCATCATCGTTATTCGCAATGTTTATTCCCACGCTTGACCCGCCGCAGCACGGCTTTACGATGACCGGATATGAAAGATCCTTGTCCGCCGGAAGGACCAGTTTTTCATCTCTTCTGAGGGAAAATCCTCTCGGCATGGGAATGTCCTGAGCCTGCATCATATATTTTGACATTGTCTTATCCATGGCAAGCGCACTGCTGAGATATCCTGTGCCCGTATATTTTATTCCGAAAAGATCGAACGCGGCCTGGACTTTTCCATCTTCGCCGTTCGCTCCGTGCAATGCCATAAAGACAATATCCGCCGCCTGGCAGAGCGCTATGACATTCGGGCCGAAAAACTCTCTTCTACTTTCGATCATCTCTTTGATACTGCCGTCAAAGCTTCTTATATAAGCTGCCGCCTGATCCACATCGTAATCGCCGTCAAAAGCAGTATCGGGATCGGTATCCGCAAGACCGCAGAAAACATCCACAAGGATAGCCTGCTGCCCTTCCTGGCGAAGCGCTTTACATACGCCTGTTCCCGATACTACAGATATCTCTCTTTCTGTACTGGTTCCGCCGGCCAACACTACAATCTTCATCTCTTTGTTCTCCTGTTTAACCTGCATGTACTTCATTGGTAGGCTGTACTCCCGCAACCTGTGAATCGCTGAAATAAACGACTACCGGGTAACCGATCTCAAGACAGTTGAACGCGGCCTCGGCAGCTTCCATCGGAGCGTTTATACAGCCGTGTGAACCGTTTGTCTTATATATCTCTCCGCCAAAGCTTCCTCTCCATGTGGCCGGATGAATTCCTGCGCTGTCTACGAACGGAAGCCAGTATTTTACGTTGATACCCCATGTCGGAAAATCCGCGTCTGCTTTCTTCGCATCGATAGCATATACTCCTCCGCTGGGCGTGGAGAATCCTGTTGATTCATTACCTGATACGATCGGTGATTCGTTTACGAGCTGACCGTCCTGGTAAACCCACATGGTCTGGGATTCAATACATACTTCAGCATACGTACCGCCGATGTCATTGATTCCCCTGTCCACGCCTTTATAGAGATACTGCGGATCCATCGCTCCCACATAACCTGTGGAAATGGCTGCTATCAGATCGTCAGTGGTATTATCTCTGTTGATGCACCAGCCATAGTCTCCTCCGTCAAGCGTAATAGTCGCTCCGGTAGATGTGGTAAATTCATGTTCAAGGCCGAAGGTATCCGTTCCTCTTGCCATCTGAACGACCCAGTCGTATACCTTGTCTCGGTTCAGTTCGCTGTTTCCGTCCTCCGACGTATCGATCCAGGTACGGATCGTGGTACCGTCTACCGTATATACACGATTATCGCCGAAATCATAGGTAATATTTGACGTTACCATTGTGTTAAGCGTCTGCACCTTCTGTTGAAGAGTTTCATCGTCCGCCGAAACCGCAGGCGACTCATAGCAGCCTGCCGCGTCCAGATCAAGTTCTGTCTCACCCTTATTTACGGCATTTTTCACTGCAGCTTTAACAGCATCCATCTTCAGGACATTTCCCTGAGTGGCTTCCACCACTTCATAAGTAGTCCCGTTGTCCTCAATATGCGCATTTTCAGGCGCAGTTATGTTTTCCGGCTGGAAACATGCCAGATCTTTCAGTATCGTATCGATCTGAGATTCAGAATAATCAAATCCCGCGGGAGCTTTCACGTCTTTTGTTCCTACGATCTTAAACACCCACAGCTTTGGATCCTGCTCTTTCATGATCTTATCGATCGTACCGTCATCTACATACTCCATGTAAAGCTGGTCTCCGCTGATCATTTCCTCGCGGTCGCCTCTTTCTTTCAGTACCAGCGTATAATCCCGAAGCTGATTCTGAATTGCGTATTTTACCTGATTAACGGTCTTATTTCCGGCGTTTACGCCATTGATGCTGGTATTCATATAAAAATGATTTGTAAAATGATGTATTCCGAAAATGTATAACCCCGCAAGGATAGCTGCAAGCAGGATCAGCATTCCCACAAGACCGATAAGACCTATCGATACTTTTTTCTTTGAATTATCCATAAGCTCCCCTTTCCGATATATTTATCCCCTGGCAATTGCGAAACCCCTTGC
>DFHP01000006.1:18021-24932 GCA_002371335.1 Eubacterium sp. UBA3720 | reverse complement strand
AGCAGCAGATGAAGTGAATACATAGAAGTTCTTTGCGCGGAAGCCGTTTGAATCGTCACACAATTTCCTGCACTACAAGGAGTTCCACAATTACCTGCTCATGTCAGAATGTTCAGAAATTCTGCCTTGATATCCTCCGTTCCCTGAAGAGAGCATCCCTTCTCCTTCGCGTATTCTATATAATTAATGATATCTTCCGTTATCCGTTCTCCCGGCGCCAGGATCGGTATTCCGGGCGGATAGCACATAATGAATTCACCGCATATATGACCGGCGCTTTCCCTGACAGGCACCGGCTTTTTCTCACTGTAAAACGCCGTCTGCGGAGAAACTACTACCTCCGGCTGAATATAGTCTCCCGTGACCACAGGCATCTTGTCCTTCTCATATAGACGCTTTATATCCGCCAGCGCTCCCGCCAGACGCTCAATATCCCGAAGCCTGTCTCCTATGGAAATATAAGCCAGAATGTTTCCGATATCTCCGAACTCTATCTGAATATCGTACTCGTCCCTCAGAAGATCGTAGACCTCAATGCCTGTCAGGCCGATCCCCTGCGTATATATTGAAAGCTTGCTGAGATCATAGTCAAAAACGCTCGTTCCGTTCACCAGCTCTTTTCCGTATGCGTAATAGCCTCCGATCTTATTTATTTCATCGCGGGCATATTCCGCCATATTTACTACTTTTCTGAAAAACTCCTCGCCGCGGAGAGCCAGGTTCCGGCGCGATATATCCAGACTCGCGATCAGCAGATACGACGCGCTCGTGGTCTGGGTAAGATTGATGATCTGCCGGACATAGTCGGCGTTGACGCCGTTATTGGTCAGAAGTATAGAACTCTGCGTCAGGCTGCCGCCTGATTTATGCATGGAAACCGCCGCCATATCCGCCCCCGCCGCCATGGCGCTGACCGGAAGGTCTTTTCCAAAATAAAGATGTGTTCCATGTGCTTCGTCCACCAGCATCCGCATGCCATGCAAATGAGCCAGATCGGTAATAGTCTTCAGGTCCGAACATATTCCGTAGTATGTAGGATTGTTCACCAGAACAGCTGCCGCTCTGGGATGCTCGTTCATGGTCTTTTCCACCTCAGAGGGTTCCACTCCAAGGGCAATTCCGATCCTTGGTTCAGTCTTCGGTTCCACGTAGACCGGGATGGCGCCGCATAATACAAGAGCGTTGATGACGCTTTTGTGCACATTTCTCGGCAGGATGATCTCATCACCCTGCTTGCAGCAGGACAGGATCATGCTCTGTACGGCCGATGTGGTGCCGCCGACCATCAGAAATGCATGCTCTGCGCCGAAGGCTTCAGCTGTCAGTTCCTCCGCCTCCTGAATGACGCTTACCGGATGACAGAGATTGTCCAGCGGTTTCATGGAATTAACGTCGAGGCTGACGCACTTCTCCCCGAGAAGACTGACAAGCTCCGGATTCCCGCGGCCTCTTTTGTGTCCCGGAACATCAAACGGCACGACTCTTTTCTTCTTAAATTTTTCTAATGCCTCATAAACAGGCGCGTGTTTTTGTCTCTCCGGATCCATCGGCATAATTCCTTCTATGAACTAAAAAAAAGATGACGGCGCAAACCATCATCCTTTAAGTATATTATCCAAAAACGTCTGCGAGCTGTGCTTAGCTTATGCAATACCCGATACACTCTTATTGACCGTTTCACAAGATGATGTGCTGATGCACTGATTATTAAGTAATCAACTTATAAAATTTGAGCTCCTGACTCAATCAATAAAAACTTTGCATAAGAACGCATTCGCGCTCGCTTGCATTATTAAGGTTAACATACCTGCTATGCCTCGTCAAGTTTTACGGCATGGCTGTCCCGGCCAATGATTCATTTTACTATTGACACCTTTTCATACAATGTTGTAATATATTAGCACTCGTGGAGACCGAGTGCTGATAAGGTCCGGCCCGGCCCCTCCCGCGCTTCGTCCTCCCGGGTGTAACCACCGACAATACTGTGCGGCGTCTCCGGATACACGGATCCCGCACGCAGATAAACGAATCATATATTTGGGAGTATAGAATATGAAATACATGATCATACCTTTTTTTGACACGATCATTCTTCCCGATGTGGATTATCAGCTCGGGATCAATGAGTTTTCTGATGCCGAAAAAGAATTCCTTAAAGCCTCGGATTCCAGGGCAGTCTTTCTCCCTATCCGCATTCAGAAACCAACCTCCGAGATCAGGGAAGAGGATTTCTTCGGCTGCGGCGTTATCGCTGAGGTTCTGGAAATCTCAAAGACTCCGCTGGGCACGCATCTTCATGCCGAAACTCACCAGAAGGTGCGTCTTACATCCCTGAATAACGATCAGGGCTATCTGACAGGTACCTTTGAGTATGTTCCTGAGATCACAGACATCACCGCAGAAGGCGAACAGGAACTGCTGGACGGAATGAAAAAAATCGTTCTGGAACTTTCCGAACACATGCAGGGCGGCGAGCTGGTGCACAGCTACCTGAACAACTGCAGGACTCTTACTGATTTCGGCGCTGTTTTC
This sequence comes from Eubacterium sp. UBA3720, assembly GCA_002371335.1. Lineage (GTDB taxonomy): Bacteria > Bacillota > Clostridia > Lachnospirales > Lachnospiraceae > DFHP01. Next base: position 22,400 of record DFHP01000006.1, on the reverse strand, counting down.
TGCCAGTTCTTCGGCATGTCTCCGGAAGAAAAATATGCCCTTCTGGAGACAGATCTCCTGAGCCAGCGCGCCCTTTTGATCCAGGAGACTCTTCTGAAGTTCAAGGGTACCGTGGATATGCAGGTGGACATTAACAAGCGTTATAATGACTCCGAAGGCAATCTTTATAAAAAGGCAGCTATTCAGAAGCAGATAAATCTTCTTCAGGATGAACTGGCCGAACTCGATCCGGAATCATCCGGTGAAGAAAATGAATACGCAAAAAGGATCGCCGCGTCTGGCATGCCTGAGGAAGCCCGCAAAGAGGTGGACCGTGCTCTGAAGCGTTATCTGCAGGCGCAGCCCAACGATCCCGAAAAGGCGACTCTGGAAAACTATCTGGATTTTGTCACTGACCTTAAATGGACGGTGGAGGAAATGCCGGAGATCAATCTCGCCAGGGCCGAAAAGATCCTTTCCAAAGAACATTACGGTCTGAAAAAGGTAAAGGAACGTATCCTTCAGCAGCTTGCCGTTATGTCCCTGAAGAAGGATCAGGGCGGCTCGATACTTCTTCTTGTAGGCGCACCCGGAACCGGAAAGACCAGCATGGGAAAAAGTATCGCGGACGCGCTTGGCCGCGAGTATGTCCGTATCAGCCTCGGCGGCATCCGTGACGAAGCCGAGATCCGCGGTCACCGCCGCACTTACATCGGAGCTATGCCGGGACGCATCATGGACGGCATAAAACGGGCGGGAGCCATGAATCCCGTTGTCGTACTTGACGAGGTGGATAAACTTGCGCAAAGCTTTGACGGAAATCCTGCCAGCGCTCTACTGGAGGTTCTGGATCCGGAACAAAACAACACCTTTACAGATCATTATCTGAATGTTCCTTACGATCTATCCAACGTGCTTTTTGTCTGCACCGCCAACAGTTACGACACCATCCCTCAGCCGCTTCTGGATCGAATGGAAATGATCCAGCTGCCGGGATATACTCCGATAGACAAAATGCATATCGCAAAGAAGCATCTGATCCCGCGGGCTCTGGCCGAGGCCGGCCTTACGAAAAAAGATCTTCATATCACCGACGGGGCGATCCGCAGGATCATTGACGAATATACCATGGAAGCAGGCGTCCGCGGTCTGAAAAAACAGCTGGATACTCTCTGCAGAAAGACTGCCGCAGAGCTTGTGATGAATCGGTCGCTGGAAGAAAACAGAAAAGCCGCCTCTCCCTCGGAGACAGATTCCTCTGCCGGAGCTGTGGACAGCTCCGCAGGAAATACGTCTGACGGGGAGAAGCCCGAAAAAGGATCATCAGAAAAGATCAAGATCAGGGAGAAAGATGTTCCCGGATACCTGGGCACAAAAACAGCTTTCCACGACCGGGCTATGAAAAAAAGCCTGACCGGTGTGGCGACAGGTCTTGCCTGGACGCCGGTGGGCGGCGAGATCCTTTTTATCGAGACGACTGCCATGAAAGGCGGCGGAAATGTAGTCCTGACAGGACAGCTGGGCGACGTTATGAAAGAATCCGCCACTATCGCGCTGAGCCTCCTGAAATCAACTTTTATCTCGCAGAATCTGGATCTTTCGGAAAAGGATATACATATTCATATACCGGAAGGAGCGGTTCCGAAAGACGGACCTTCAGCAGGCGTAACAATGTTCACCGCGCTGGTTTCCCTGATCACAGGCACTATTGTCAGTCCGACACTGGCCATGACAGGTGAGATTTCCCTGCGGGGACAGGTGATGCCTATCGGCGGTCTTCCCGAAAAACTCATGGCTGCACAGCGCGCCGGAATAAAAACCGTCCTGATACCAAAGGAAAACATGCCCGATCTGGAGGATGTGGCTCCCGAGGTGGTCGAAACACTGGAGATCATCCCTGTGGAAACCGTTCAGGACGTTATACAGCACGCCCTTGGGATCAAACTTCCGAAAAACGACGCACTTAATTTTTTTGAACAGACAAGCAATGAATGAACTGGTACTGAAACCGATCGCATATATCCGGACCGATTTTCCCGAAAAATTTGGGATTCCCCGTCAGAGCGGGCTTGCCGATACCGTGGGAACGATCGTTTTTGAAAAAGAATACGGCATAAGGGAAGCAGTTCGGGGGCTTGAAGAGTTTTCCTTCATCTGGCTGATATGGGGCTTTTCGGGAAACAGGCGTAAGTCTTCAGACAAAGACGGCTCGCCTGACTGGCGTCCTACTGTCCGTCCGCCGAGACTTGGCGGAAACACGCGGGCAGGCGTTTTTGCCACCAGGTCGCCTTTCCGGCCTAATCCTGTCGGCTTATCTTCCGTGAGACTGGAAAAAATCGAATTCCGGCCTGATGACGGTCCTGTGCTGATCGTCCGGGGAGCCGACCTGATGGACGGAACGCCGATCTACGACATAAAACCTTATCTGCCTTACGCCGACAGTCATCCGGATGCGAAAGGCGGCTTCACGGACCGGACCATACAGGCTCCGCTTCGGATACATTTCCCCGAAGAACTTCGGGTATTATTGCCTGAAGAGAAGGTTTCCGGTCTCATGGATGTATTGCGGGAAGATCCGAGGCCCTCGTATCAGGACGACCCCGGGCGCATCTACGGACTTTCCTATGCGGGTAGAAACATCAGATTCCGGACAGACGGCCATGACCTTTATATTATTGATATAACTTCAGCCGGTAATTGAGAAATATCTTCCTCTGTGCGGCGTGTACATCCCCGGAGGATTTGTGCCCTAGGAATTGACACAATTTCTGAACAAGGGACTTTTGACACTTTAATCGTATGGCCCAAAAAAGCAGGGGCGTGATCTAAATGGATCACGCCCCTGCTTTTTTATATATACTCTGCCGTATCTTCCGGCATTTGTGCTTTTTTAGCGGACCGCCGCCGCTGCCAGAGCCGCCACTGTTCCGTCGGCCGCTGCTGTAGTCAGCTGACGGACTTTTTTTGTCCTGCAGTCTCCCGCCACAAAAATACCCGGGACCTTCGTAGTGCAGTCTTCAGCCGCCTGAATGTAGCCGTTTTTATCCAGCTCTACCACGTCAACAAAGGCAAGATTATCCGGCATTTCGCCAACGGCCACGAACAATCCTGACACGTCTATCACGCGGGTGCGGTTCTCCCATTTAACCGGGTTATTATCCGATCCGTCTGAAGTCTTCACCGGCACACGTTCCGTGATCTCTACCGCCTCAAGGTTATTCTCTCCGATCAGCTTTGTCACACGGGCGTTCAGGATAAACTCCACATTTTCCTTCTCTTTCAGAGCGTCGATTTCCGGCTGATTTCCTTTCAGCTCACCCTGCCGCTGCACAAAATACACCTTACGGCAGTATCCCGCGAGAAAGATCGCGTCTTCGAAAGACATTTTTCCGCCGCCCTGAATGACTACGTCTTTTTCCCGGAAGAATGCGCCGTCGCAGGTTGCGCAGTAGGAAACGCCTTTGCCCAGTAATTCCTGCTCGCGATCCAGACCGAGAGGCTTGTTCTTCGATCCGGTCGCAAGGATCACAGCCTTCGCTTCATATGTCTTTCCGGCTTCCGTATGTACTATCTTTCTGTCTCCGGCATCCTCCACACGGGCTACTCTCTCAAATATTACTTCAGCACCGAGAGCAGACGCCTGATTGTAAAGATTCATCGCAAACTCAAATCCGGAAATATGTGCTATTCCGGGATAATTTGCGATATCCGGCGTGTTAATTATCCTGCCGCCATAGCTGTTGGCTTCAAAAAGCAGTACTTTTTTTCCTGCCCGAAGTCCATAGATCGCCGCGGTCAGTCCCGCAGGACCGGCACCGACGATAATAATATCTGTCATTTGTTTTCCTCCTGTCATTATTTACCCAACAGGGCCAGAACACGGTCTTTAGGAATGAAACCTACACTTCTGTTCACTTCTTTTCCGTTTTCAAAAACAACCAGCGTAGGGATGGAACTTACCCCATACTTCATAGCCAGCGCGCTCTGTGCGTCACAGTCCACTTTTCCGACTTTAACATCGGTTACCGTATCGGCGATATCCTTGACGATCGGTCCCAGCATCTGGCAAGGTCCGCACCAGACTGCCCAGAAATCCACCAGAACTTTGCCTTCATAATTCAATACCTCATTATCAAAATTCTCTGCTGTAAGAATAACCTCTGCCATTTTATACCTCTTTCTTTCTGTTAAACCGAACTGCCCCGGAGGGCAGGTTTTGTCAACTGAATTTTATTTTTAAATGATTATACTATACACTTGTCTATTTTAAAACAAAAAACAATTATCTTCATAGAATCTTCACAGATTTCTCTCCCCGCTCTTTTCACCACTTTACAATTACATTTTTTCCCTTTATAATTTTCGTCTGAAAGCTTCATGAAACCGGGGACGGAGTTTCG
>DFHP01000006.1:0-17950 GCA_002371335.1 Eubacterium sp. UBA3720 | reverse complement strand
ACGAAACTCCGTCCCCGGTTTCATTTTCGGAGATTGGAGTGAATATGTCTGAATTAATTAAAAAAAACGCCTCATTAGATATAGAAAAAACCTTACGGCCTTATCCGGAAAGCGGCCCGGATGAAACGATTTCCATCAGTCCCGCCGCTCTTTCGCAGCTGGATCCGCAGGATCATCTGCTGATCGATGTCCGCGACGAAAGCTCTTTTTCCATGGGAAACATCCCCGGTTCCCGGCGAATATCCCGCGAAGATCTGCTTTCCGGAAACCACGATCTTCCGAAAGACAAAAAAATTATCCTATACTGTATGTTTGGAGTGCTGAGCCTTGAAGCCGCAAAAACTCTGAACGCACAGGGCTATAACGCAGCCAATCTTGAAGGCGGCTACGGCCGGTGGCTCGTGCAGGTCATGCAGCAGGACGCAGATGACCGCACGCGTCTGGATGAGATCGAAAAGAGCCTTCGAAAAAAATTCAAAAAGGAGATTATGAGCCGTTTCGTCCGCGCCATCAATGATTATGAGCTGATACAGGAGGGCGACCGGATCGCGGTATGCATTTCCGGCGGAAAGGATTCCATGCTTATGGCAAAATGCTTCCAGGAATTAAAGCGGCGAAACAAATTTAACTTTGATCTGACATTCCTGGTCATGAATCCCGGATATACAGACGTTACACTGCAGATGATCCTGAACAACGCAAAGCTTCTGAACATTCCGATCACCATGTTTGAGTCTGATATTTTTGACGCGGTATATAACATTGAAAAATCTCCCTGCTACCTGTGTGCCCGAATGCGGCGGGGATATCTTTACAGCAAGGCAAAAGAGCTTGGCTGCAATAAGATCGCCCTCGGCCATCACTTTGACGATGTCATCGAGACCACTCTCATGAGTATTTTATACAGCGGGCAGACACAGACCATGATGCCGAAACTTCACAGCACGAATTTCGAAGGAATGGAGCTGATCCGCCCCATGTATTACATCCGGGAGGCAGACGTAAAACGTTGGCGTGATCATAACGGACTTACTTTTATAAGATGCGCGTGCCGTTTCACGGATACCTGTTCCGTAGACGAAAGCAATCCGGGCGCCACCGGCGATTCCGGTTCTAAACGACTCGAGGTGAAGCGTCTGATCGCAAAACTGAAGGAGACAAATCCCCATGTGGAGACAAACCTGCTCCGCAGCATGGAAAACATTCATCTGAACGCTGTCCTCGGCTATAAAAAAGATGGCGTAAAACACAGCTTTCTCGATTCTTACGAAACCGGAAGCGAAGTCTGAATCCTTCGAAAACAGTAGTATTTTTTCATAACAACACAAAAAGCACCATTCCATCGGAAACACCCGCTCTGCGGATATCCCCTTTGGAAGAGGTGCTTTTTATTTCGGAGTATGCATTCAGATTGATCAGATGTCGATTTCTCCGTTAAATACCGTTGTCGCGGGTCCCATCAGATAGACCTGATTGGATTCGCGGTCCCATTCTATTTCAAGCGTGCCTCCAAGCAGCTTTACCGTCACCTTATTTCCTTTGACCTTTTCTGTCAAAATAGCAGCCACCGCAGACGCGCATGCGCCTGTTCCGCATGCGAGAGTTTCTCCCGATCCCCGCTCCCAGACACGCATCTGGATCGTATGATCATCGATCAGCTTAATAAACTCTGTGTTCACACGGTCAGGAAAAGCCGTATGATTCTCAAATTTCGGTCCTATCTTGTCGATCTCCAGATTATCCACATTGCCGATAAAAGTGACGCAGTGAGGATTTCCCATGGATACTGCTGTACATCTGTAGATCGCTCCGTCCACCGTCAGCGGAAGGTCGATCACCTGCGGGGTGCGGGAGATTACCGGAATCTTTTCCGCTTCAAAGACCGGTTCGCCCATATTGACTCTGACAGCCGATACCTTTCCCTCTTCCACTTTCAGGTCCAATATTTTGACTCCGCTCTTCGTGTTTACCTTTATCTGCGTCTTGTCCGTCAGGCCAAAATCATAAACATACTTTCCCACGCAGCGGATGCCGTTGCCGCACATAGCTCCCTCGGATCCGTCAGCGTTAAACATCTGCATTTCAAAATCCGCCTTATCAGACGCCTTGATCAGGATTAATCCGTCTGATCCGATGCCAAAATGCCTGTCGCTCACCATAACGGCAATTTTTGCCGGATCCTCTACCTTCTGATCGATCGCATTGACATAAACATAGTCATTCCCGCATCCATGCATTTTCGTAAACTTCATTTTCCCCGACCTCCTGTTTTATCTTTTCTTCAGCCGTACATAGATCTGTTTCTGGTTATTGCTGTCCGGAAGAGTATTTGTCTCATAATCTCCAAGGGATTTTATAAAAGGCGTAAACTTCGAATATCCATAGTTCCTGACATCAAAGTCCGGAAGCCTTTTGCTGAGCTGATCTCCCAGCTTGCCCGAAAAGATCCAGTCATCCTCATCGGAAAACTTATCTATGATATCATTGATCGTTCTTTTCACCTTGCGCAGATCTCTCTGCCTTTTATTCTTAGCTCGTTCTTTATCCCTGTCTTTTTCTTTTCCGCTCCGGGCTTTTCCCCGGCTGCCCGCGGGACTGGCGGTTTCCTCGGGGGCTTCCTCCCCGTTCATTTCTTTCTGATGTTCCTCTGCCTCCGCTTCCTCCGCTTCGGCTTTTTCGTTTGCCATAGCCTCCTGAGCCTGCTCGTAAAGCAGATCCAGATATTTAAACTGATTGCAGGCCGAAATAAAAGGCTGGGGCGTTTTGCTCTCGCCCATGCCGATCACCTGCATTCCCGATTCCCTCAGACGGGCCACCAGACGGGTAAAATCACTGTCTGAAGAAACAATGCAGAATCCATTCACTGTCCCTGAATACAAAATATCCATCGCGTCAATGATCATTGCCGAATCTGTGGCGTTCTTTCCCGTAGTATAACTGTACTGCTGCATCGGAATGATCGAATTGTCCAAAAGAACGCTCTTCCAGGAATTCATCCGCGTACTGGTCCAGTCGCCGTAGATTCTTTTATATGTAGCCACTCCGTTATTCGCCGTCTCATCCAGAATAATCTTTATATATTTATCGGAAACGTTATCCGCGTCGATCAGAACGGCAAATTTCAACTCATTTTCCATTATTATTTAACCTTTTCTTTATTATTCAAACGGCTTTCTTACAAAGAACTGCTATGTATTCGCGCGATCTTCACAGGTATTACTAAACTCCATATGAGCGGAAGATCTTACATCCTGCGGTCCTGCCGTCTCCCTAAGCACATCTCACGTACCGACTATCTCCCGAAGCGCTTCCATCAGTCTCATCATCTCTTCCTGCGTTCCGATGGTTATCCGCAGATAATTATCTATCCGGGGTTTGTTAAAATATCTCACGTAAATATGTTTCTTTCTGAGCTCCGCAAAAATCTCCGACGCCGCGGCAGAACTGTGCTTCGCAAAAACAAAATTTGCTTTTGAATCTCCGAAAACAAAGCCCAGCTTCGCAAGCTCCTTTTTGGTCCATTCTCTTGTTTCAATGATCTGCCGGCACGTCTTGCGGAAGTACGCGTCATCCTTTATGGCCGCTGCTCCCATTTTGATCGAAGTTCTGTTCATTGTGTAGGAATTGAAGGAATACTTCACGTCAGAAAGGAAGGATATCAGCTTTTCGTTTCCGAAACAGAAGCCGACGCGCATGCCTGCCATGGAGCGGGATTTTGAAAATGTCTGCACCACCAGCAGATTATCATATTTCTCTATCAGGGGAAGCGCGCTCTCTGTACCGAAATCCACGTAAGCCTCATCGATGATCACTACCACATCAGGATTTGATCTCACAATGTCCTCGATTGCCTCGACCGGAACCGTTTCACCGGTCGGCGCATTCGGATTTGGAAAAATAATTCCGCCGTTTTCGGTCTTATAATCCTCCGGATCGATCGAAAAATCTTCCTTCAAAGGGATCTGTCTGTACGGTATCCTGAAAGTATCGGCCCATACATCATAAAAAGAATATGTGATATCCGGAAACAAAATCGGTTTACCAGAATTAAAATATGTAAGGAACGCCATCGCGAGCACATCATCGGAACCAACGCCCACAAATACCTGTTCCGGCTTTACGTTATAATACCCGGCGATCGCGTTTACCAGCTCGCCTGCTGTCGGGTCCGGATAAAGACGCATCGTGTCAGGATCCAGCTCCCGCATAGCCTTATCCACCATCGGTGAAGGCGGGTATGGATTTTCGTTCGTATTCAGTTTTATCATATCCGGCTGATCCGGCTGTTCGCCCGGCGTATACGGGATCACCTTTCTGATATTATTCTCCCAATTTCCCATGTTCTTTCTCTCCTGTATCTGTACCTGCAGTATCGTATATATCCGCATGAGCCGTTTATACGGCTTTTATTTTTCATGGTTCCTCTCCCGCTGCCCCCGGATCGTCCTGCTCATAACAAGGCGCGCGGGTGGACATTCGTTCACTATTCCCTCAACGCTGAAGGAAAGCGGACGGACTTCAAAATCTCCGGCACTCGGTATTGAAAAAGCCGCCCCCCGCTCTTCAGAACCGGCGTCTCCATGTAGGCGGGAATACCAGCACTAGCATAGGGAATATCTCAAGCCTGCCTGCCAGCATATTGAAGATCAGCACAATTTTGGAAAAAATGCTGTATGATCCGTAATTAAGGGTCGGACCGACCTTCGCAAGTCCCGGACCGATATTGTTCAGCGTCGCCGCCACGGCAGTGAAATTTGTCTCGAATGAAAAACCGTCAATACTGATCAGCAGAACGGATAATGCAAAGATCGCGCAGTAAGCCGCGAGAAACACCATGATGGTGTTGATGTTATGCTCCGGAACACTGTTTCCGTCCATACGGATGGTCTCGATCGTATGCGGATGGATGAATCTGTTCACGCGGCGTTTCTGTGCTTTCAGGTAGATCATGATCCTGGATACCTTAATGCCGCCGCCGGTACTTCCGGCACATGCACCGATACACATAAGCAGGATCAGCACCGCCTTTGACAGAGACGGCCATTGATCAAAATCCACGGAGGAATAGCCTGTGGTCGTAATGATGCTTCCTACCTGGAAAAAAGCATGGCGCATGCTTTCCGAAACACTGCTGTACATATGTGCCGTATTTATTGTAATGGTAAGAACTGCCGCGGCAATGATCAGAAGATACACCCTTACCTCCTCCATCATAACTGCCGTCTTTACTCTTTTTACGGAAATCAGGAAATAAAAACTGAAATTTACGCCAAAAGCGATCATGAAAACAGTGATGATCACCTGCTGCAGCGCCGTATAGCTTCCGCAGCTGGTATTCAGCACTCCGAAGCCTCCTGTTCCCGCTGTACCAAATGTGATGCAGACCGCGTCAAACCAGTTCATCCCGCTCAGCAGGAGCACAATCATCTCTATAATGGTAATGATCAGATAAAGCTTATACAGGATCCTGGCTGTATTGCTGACCTTAGGCGCCAGCTTACTGATATCATAGCCCGGACTTTCTGCCCTCATCAGGTTCATCTGCGTACCCGCGCCTTCTCTTACCGGGATCAGCATAAGAATAAATACGAGAACTCCCATACCGCCGATCCAGTGGGAAAAACTTCTCCACAGCAAAGAAGGATGCGAAACAGCTTCCACATCAGAAAGAATGGATGCTCCCGTCGTCGTAAAACCTGACACGATCTCAAAAACCGCGTCTATAAAGGACGGGATCTCTCCGGTAATGACAAACGGAACCGCGCCCAGAAGACTCATGACAACCCATGCCAGCGCCACGGTCACCATACCCTCCTTACGATAGATCGACATGTCCTTCGGTTTTTTTAATTTTGTTCCGCAAAGACCGATCGCCAGACAAACCGCGGCTCCCAGCAGATAGACAAAACCCGTCTTCTCTCCATATACAACTGCCACCAGGCAGGGAGCCAGCATCAAAAATCCTTCAATTTCTATTACCCAGGCCAGTACATACCCGATCACAGGATAATTCATAACATTTCTCCTTCTGCTTTACACAAAATTCACTCTGCCAGAATATCATGCACATCCTGGAAGCCGAGATTGCTCGTAACAACGATGACCGAATCTCCGGCCATGATCGAATCGTTACCGCCGGGGATGATAAGCTTCGATCCCCTTACGATACCCGCGATCAGGACATTCGGCTTTAATTTAAGATCCTTCAGCGTAATTCCGGTGACCTTTGCGTTTTTCTGTATATAAAACTCCAGCGCCTCAACGCTGCCGTCGAGAAGCTTATATAACGTCTCCACGTTACTTCCCATGCTGTTCTTTTTCGCGCGCACATAGCGCACGATCATCTCTGCAGTCAGGTGTTTCGGACTGATGATCGCGTCCAGATTCAATGTGCTCAAAAGATCATCGACTTCGTCCAGACGGCTGACCTTCGTGACGACCTTATGTCTGACCTGATCTCTTGCATACAGCGAAAGAAAGATATTTTCCTCATCGATCCCGGTTCCCGTATACATGGAATCCATCAGATTAAAATGCTCCTCCTGAAGGAAATTATGGTCGCATCCGTCGCCGTGAATGATCGATACCTTTGGCAGCGCATCCGCCAGCTCCACGCATCTGTCCCTGTCCTTCTCGATGATACGTACCCGTATACCCATTTTCGTAAGGAATTTTGCCAGATAATAACTGGTGGTGCCTCCGCCGATCAGCAAAGAGGTCTTGATCGGGTTGATTGCCAGACCGATCGATTTAAAGAATTTATTCGCCGTTCCCGGCAGAACAATTATAGATAATACGTCGTTTTCTCTTATAACGTAATTTCCATCCGGGATCTGTACATTTTTTCCTCTCTGCGCCGCACAGATCAGAACGGATCCCTGGGTAAGGTATCCTATCTCTTTCAGCGCCTTGCCTACCAGATTCGAAGTGGGCGGGACCTTAAAACGAAGCATGTCCGCGCGGCGCTTCGCAAAACTATAGACCTCCGAAGCCGAAGGAAACTGGAACAGACGGGCGATCTCTCTGGCCGCCTCAAATTCCGGATTAATGATCATAGATATACCAAGCTCCCTGCGCAGGAAGTTTCTCTCCGCGGAAAATACCGGCGTTTTCACCCTTGCGATCGTCTGACAGTTCGCGGCACGTTTCGCGATGACGCAGCAGAGCAGATTTACCTCATCCTTCGATGTGACTGCAATCATAATATCAGCCGTATTCACTCCCGCCTCCACGAGAACCTCATAACTGGTTCCGTTTCCAACGACGCCCATACAGTCAACAAGAGTGGATACACTCTGCACTTTATCCGCATTCGTATCCACAACCGTAATATTGTTATTCTCTTTAGATAATTCACTGGCCAGAAGGCGGCCCACCTTGCCGCATCCAACAACGATTATTTCCATATCTTCACCTTTTTAAAATAATACTGACATATAGCTGCGAAAACCCACGGGACCGCAAAAACGTATGAACAGTTCACATGCTTCTTTTCCCTGCACTTTCGCGTATATCCGGAGAATTTCCACCGGAATCAGCGAAATCATACCACATATGCGATCATATCTCAAGTTCAGCGCCAAGGAAAGCGAACGGTTCGCTGTCATGCAGAAAATGCATCAGCTGATAAGCCGCGATCAGCGCTACTCTTTCTTCTTTTAATATGCGCCGCACTTCATCACGGTCTGCCAGCACGATCTCGATCTCCTCGCTTTCCTCCATATACTTGTCCGAAACAGTCCCCGAAGCGTATCCATATACTGTAGCGCATGCTTCATCTGTCATTCCCACGGATGTATATCTCGGCTTTTCCAGCGATTCGTCCGCCCGGACCGGCGTAAAAGTGAGTCCGGTTTCCTCATGCATTTCTCTTATTGCCGCCTCACGGAATGACTCTCCTTCATCCACCAGCCCCGCAGGGAGTTCATATACCCAGCCGTCGATCGGATACCGATACTGTCTGACCAGAACGACTCTGTCTTTGTTCTCTCCGTAAAGACTATACACCGCAACGCTGTCAGCGTTGTTTTTATGAGTTACGGTCTTCATCGAATCCACGTCCGATGCGCGGGACGCCACGATATAATCAGAATGATGTCCCTTTTTATTATCTCCGCTGACTTTATAAAGATTAATGAACCGTTCGTCGGTCAGCTTTGTGATCTTTTTTATTACAGCCATTTATCTACCTCTTTTCCTGTTAATCTATTATCTTCCTTTTTTACAGATTTTTCCATCCCAATATCATAAAAGCCGGCTCATTCCTTCCAAACGGGAATTCCGCAAGGTCCGCTCTGCCCGTCCCAAACCTTACCCGACAGCCGGACTGCAGTACACATGAATGATCGCGCGGATACTTTCATGCAGATACGGCAGGTATTCCTCCATTGGAACAGGCCGCCCTTCAAGCACACAGGAATGAGCCGTTCCGTTCACCATCTCCATGATAGTAAAAAGCATGAGTTTCAGATCTCTGCATTGGATCTTTTCCTTTTCCATAGACCGCAGGCAGCGATCCATTAGAAACCCGGGCTGATCCTCCACGGATTCATTTAGCATGTTTTCAAACAACCCCCAGTTCAGGTTTTTGCTGATAAACTGAAACAGTATCCTGTCCTTCTGCAGATAATTAAGAATATAATCCACAAAGGCCAGCAGCTGTTCCTCAAATCCCTCCACCGGGTTTTCCTGTACAAATCGATCGGCCTTCGCGATCACCTGCTGTGACTTTTTAGTGATCAGCTGGTTCCTCAGATCATATTTATCCTTGAAATACAGATAAAATGTCCCTTTTGCCATACCCGCCTCTTTTACAATGTCAGATATGGATGTTTTCGTAAAACCTTTTTTCTGAAAAAGTTCAAAAGATGTTTTTAATAATGAAGCTCTCTTGTTTTCCTTATTCAGCTCGACTCTCTTCATCATTTTCCTCCTTGCGTTCACACAATTTCCCGGCCATATGGAGTTTCTGAACTACCTGGTATATTTTCAATCCCGATCTCTGATCGCGCGCAAGTTGCGCGATGCACTTGTGCGTCTTCCTCTGCGATCCGCCGGAGGCTCAACTCAGATGGGGGATTCAAGAACGCATCTGGCGTTCTTGCCGCGCCGCGCTCAGGGCGAAGCCCCTTCCACTGAGTCAAATTTGACTCAATCCCCCCCGCCTGCAGGCGGGGACTCACCATCTGAGTTAAAATATACCAGCAAATCCAGTCCGAATATCCCCTTGCCGCAAACATATGATCTAATTAAAAAAACTTCGGCAAAAATATTGACCGTTGGTCATTTTTTTTATATAATAGCCAGACATGAGGCATTTTGTCCATATTTTTCTCGAAAAACTGTGAATTTTTACAAATATCCCGTTTCAGAGCACCACACGTACGCTGCGGGATCATCTCACAGCCGTTAGAGAGACGCATCTTTTTAACAGACGCCGGAAAATGCTTCTCTACATTATATCATATTACTTTCAGGTAATTGTGAAACTCCGGAGACGGGAAAATCCACAATTGCCTGCTGCAACTTTTATAAAGAGGAGTGAAAACACAAATGTTAAATGTAGGCAAATGGATAGCAAGACACCGAGTCATCATTCTGATCGCGGCGATCGCTCTCCTGTTTCCTTCGGCACTGGGCTACCTGGGAACCCGGACAAACTACGATATGCTTAGCTATCTTCCTGAATCTCTTGAAACTGTGGAAGGTCAGAACATCCTGGTCGATGAATTCGGAATGGGTGCTTTCTCCATGATCGTTGTCGAAGACATGGATATGAAAGACGCAGCCGAACTTGAGGAAAAAATCGAAGCGGTCCCGCACGTAGCGAATGTACTGTGGTATGACGACGCGGCGGATATTTCTCTTCCGGTGGATATGCTTCCTGACAAGCTGCGGGAAGCCTTTTTCAATGACGACGCGACTATGATGATCGCGCTTCTGGACGACGGCACCTCAGCCGACACATCTCTGGAAGCGATCGATAAGATCAGGGAGGTTACAGATCATCAGTGTTATGTCAGCGGAATGACGGCTCTCGTAAATGATATCAAAAACCTCTGTGACCGCGAGGTTCCTGTTTATGTAACGATCGCCGTCATACTGGCTCTTATCATTCTTCTGCTGACTACCTCATCATATCTGATACCATTCCTGTTCCTTGCCAGCATCGGCATGGGTATTGTTTATAACATGGGAACGAATGTGTTCTTCGGTGAGATATCCTATATCACAAAAGCACTCGCCGCTGTCCTTCAGCTCGGCGTGACTATGGACTATTCCATTTTCCTGTTCGGCAGTTACGAAGAAACGAAGTTACTTTATCCCGAAAGCCGGGAAGAGGCTATGGGACACGCCATTGTGAATACCTTCCGTTCTATCGTCGGAAGCTCGGTAACTACCATAGCCGGTTTCATCGCCCTGTGCTTCATGACCTTTACGCTCGGTCTCGATCTGGGTATCGTCATGGCGAAAGGCGTCGTCTTTGGCGTGATCACATGCGTCACAGTACTGCCGGCCCTTATCCTGATATTTGACGAACCTGTACACAAGCTGTCGCACACGCCGATCATCCATAACATCGAAGGCCCCTCAAGATTTATAACCAGGCATTATAAGGCATGGATCATAGTATTCCTTCTCCTTCTGGTGCCTGCCGTATACGGAAACAATAACGTTAAAGTTTATTACAACATTCTTGATGCCGTTCCTGAAACTCTGGACTCCAAGGTGGCAAACAGAAAGCTTGAAGAAAAATTCAACACCAGCACGATGCATATGCTCCTGATCGACAAGAATCTGGAGGCCAAAGATAAGGTGGATCTGCTGAATAATCTGGACAGGGTAGACGGAGTCAAATATTCTCTGGGTATGAACTCTCTGGTAAGCGCTTCCGTTCCCGAAGATTTCATTCCCGAGAAGGTAAAAGATATGCTTCAGAGCGATTCCTATGAGCTGGTCCTGATCAATTCGGAATACCCTACGGCAAGCAACGAGGTCAACGCTCAGCTGGATGATATCGTGGAAATTTCAAAGAGCATCGACCCGGATTCCATCCTGATCGGAGAGGCGCCTCTGACAAAGGATCTGATGGACATTACCGCAGTAGACTTTATAAACGTCAACAGCATCTCCATCATAGCGATCTTTGTGATCATTCTTCTGGTGCTGAAGTCCATTTCACTGCCTGTGATCCTGATCGCCGTTATTGAATTTGCCATCATGGCAAATATGGCAGCATCCTATTATACCGGTGCGACGATACCATTTATCGCCAGCGTCGTTCTCGGCACGATCCAGCTGGGATCGACTGTCGATTACGCCATCCTGATGACAAACAGATACATTAAAGAACGCTCCCTCGGGGCGGAAAAGAAAGAAGCTGTCGATATCGCGCACAACACTTCCATGCTTTCTATCCTGACCAGCGGATGTTCATTCTTTGCAGCTGTTCTGGGCGTAGGCGTATTTTCCGAGATAGATATGCTCAGTTCTCTGTGCACCATGCTCGCCCGGGGCGCTCTGATCAGTATGGTGGTCGTTATAATGATCCTGCCGGCGATGCTTATGGTGTTTGACGGATTGATCTGTCACACGACCGTCGACCTGCGCAGAACCGTCATCAAAAAACAAAGTCCGCGAGCGGACTTCAACTCCCCAACCTCTCATTCATGAGGGGAGCAAACCTGACTTTGTGCGCCGCCGCACGGCAGCGCAGCTGCCTTCCTCTGTGCGGCGTGTGCATCCCCCGGAGGGTTTCTGTCATAGAAATTTTTAAAGTTTCCTATGACAGGAAAAAGGAACGCTAAATCTGTAAAAATGATTATTTTACGGGCTTTTGAACACTTGAAATCTTTCCTTAAAGGATTTAGGATTTAGTTATAGCTAACTTATCACTCTTCAGATTCTCCGGAGATTCTTTGCAAACATCCGGAGGATCTGATACAGATGTATTCTGATAATGTTTTGAATTATTTCCCCGAAAGGACCCGCCTTCGGATAAAACGGCTTCTTTTGGAGGAACATCTCATATGATTTAAGAAAGGACTTGATCGATCATGATAAAACGTACAGTGAAAAAGGGTGTCAGGACCACGGTAGTATTCGGAATGTCCGCCTTAATGGCTGCCTCCCCTGTGTTATCCGCCCTTCCTGTCTACGCCGCTGAAACCGGATCCTCTTCAACCGAAAATGCAAAAGGCACAAATACTGCAGAGGACGACAAATCTACTGTCACTGATGATACAAAATCCGAAACTACAGACGTCTCCAAGGAGGAAACAGCATACGTAAAGGCTGATCCTTCCGGAAAGACCGAAAAAATAACCGTCTCCAGCCGTCTGAAAAACGCGGGTCTGTACAGCTCCGTTAAAGACAGATCAATTCTGAAAAATATAAAAAACGTAAAAGGTGACGAAGAATTCTCCGCAAAAGGCGGGGAACTGACCTGGGAGACAGACGGCGCCGATATTTATTATCAGGGAACAACAGACAAGGAGCTTCCTGTAGGCGTTGACCTCACATATTACCTTGACGGAAAAGAGATCAGCCCTGACGACCTGCCCGGAAAGAGCGGCAAACTGAAAATAAAGATAAAATACAGCAACTATTCCAGACAGACCATAGATCTGGACGGAAAGAAAGTAGAAATCAACACCCCGTTCATCATGCTGACCGGAATGATCCTGCCTCTGGAAAACTTTTCCAACGTAACGGTAGACCACGGAAAAGTCGTTGACGACGGCACCAGAAGCATTGTTCTTGGATACGGCATGCCCGGTCTGGCAGACACTCTGAGGCTTAAAGATGTGGAGCTGGACATGGACGATGAAGATTCAAAGGATTCCAAATCCCTTGAAGAACGTCTGGACGAAATAGATATTCCCGAGGAAGTGGAGATCACGGCTGATGTGACTGATTTTGAGATGAACAACACCTTTACGGTTGCTTCATCTGAAGGTTTCGAGGATCTGGAAACAACAGACTTCTTCTCCGTTGACGATATCAACGAAGCCATGGCGAAGATCGAAGACGGCTCCTTAAAGCTGGTCGACGGAAGCAGGGAGCTTTCAGACGGAACGGTTACCCTCGATAATAGCTACGGCGAATTCCACAACGGCATACTTACGCTGAAGAGCGGCGTCGATCAGCTGGTTTCCGGCGGACAGACCCTCAGCAGCAGCGTGACTGCATATACAGACGGCGTAACCACTTTTGCGGAGGGAACCAAAGCCTATGTGAACGGCGTAGAACAGCTGGCAAAAGGCACCGCTGCACTGGGGGATCTGGTCAGCGGCGTTGATCAGGTAAACGCGGGCGCTCAGAAGCTGAAATCTTATTTCGATGGCGCAGGATCAGATGACGTTGCGGCAGGCGCCTCAAAACTCGCCGCAGGCACAAAGGAGCTCAACGACACCTTAAGCCAGGCTTCCGACCTGATGGAATCCCTTCCTCAGCTTCTGACAATGGGTCAGTCTCTGATCTCTTCCGCGCAGGGCTCCACCTCAGAGATCAGCGGTCTGCAGGATTCCCTGACGCAGCTTGGCTCCTCCCTCGGCACACTGAAATCGACCTTAAACAGCGTAAAATCTTCTATCGACGAAAAGAATTCCGAGATAGAATCACACAATGCTTCCGATGACGCTGCCATCGCGGATCTTCAGAACGCTCTGAACTCGCTTCCGACATCAGCGACAGGTACCGGAACACAGACCGTAACAGATGAAGATGACGGCACCACACACGATGTGAGCGTGACGGTAGACGTCAGCGTAGACTCCTCCGCTGCAGCCGCTTCCATCAACGCCGCTATCAATGAACTGCAGAGTCACAGGCTCAGCACGATCGACACCTCCGCTCTGGAAGCCTGCATCGGCAGTATTGACGGAATGATCTCAGGCGTCGGAGAAGCCGGCAAAGCTCTCGGCGATCTTCCGAAGCAGGTCAGCGATCTGAGCACGGCGCTGGATAAAGCCTCCGGCCAGATCTCCTCACTTTCTGATAAGAGCGGCCAGATCAAACAGCTGTCCTCATCCGTTTCCGCGCTGAACAGCGGTATGCAGAACCTCTCCGGCGCGATCAACGGGGATCTGAAAAAAGGCATTGACAGTCTGGCAGGCGGTACAAGCCAGCTAAGTTCCGGAACCAGTTCTGCCGTATCCGGACTGAATAAAGGCATCGGACAGATCACATCCAATGATAAAAAGCTCACTTCGGGCGCCGATCAGCTCATCAGTGCCAGCGCGCAGATGAAAACAGGCTCTGAGACACTTGTCACAGGAATGAACACGCTTGGAAACGGAACAGGCACCCTTGCTTCCGCCAGCTCACAGGTTTACGACGGCATCTCAGTGCTCAGCAGCGGTGCGGGAGCACTTGCGGACGGCATGAAAGAATTTGACGATAAGGCAATTGCTAAGATCACCGGAATGTTCGAGGGCGATCTGGAAGACCTCTTTGACCGGGTAAAGGCACTATCTGACAAAAACGCCGCTTATGAAAACTACAGCGGCAAAGCTGACGGAATGGAAAGCTCTGTCAAGTTTATCATTGAAACTGATTCTATTGAATAACATCTGAAAAAACACCTCCAAAGTTGATCCTGGTTATTTAACCAATCTGCTTTGGAGGTGTTTTTATAGTCAGAGAATACACTATGTCCCCTGAGAACATTCATCGCTCTTTCAAAAATCTTTTACCGATTTCTTTACTGCGCTTACACGGATCATTTACCGGTTCTTTACTGCGCTTCCACGGATCATTTACCGGTTCTTTACCTCTTCTTCATCGGCCTTACTGCACAGGATTCCTGCCTCCGGCATCCATACACGCCTTATTTCCCCGGCCGCGATCCCGAACTCTGATATGACCTCTCCCATACAATTTTTGATAACACACCTCCGTCCCCGGTTCCGGTCTGCCTCGAGCATGACGCTGCACTCTCCGCATGCATGCACATAGAAGAAGGTGTTTTCCCTGTTCCGCATGTCTACATACTGATTTCCGGCATAGGCTGCTTCCAGTTCCTCCGCGCCTGCATGATTTCGCACTCTGACGGACGGATAGAGATCGTGGGGCTGTTCCGGCTCGATCTGCGTTTTCTGGAGCAGTATCCTGTGACTCTTCTGAAATTCTGTCCAGAATCTGATCATTCGCTTCTGTTCATCTGATATTTCATCAAGTCTGACCGAAAGCTGTACTGTCGAGAACAAACAGGAGACCATCTGAAGAGCGGCATTTTCCACCGTCTCATCAGTATGCCACATCAGCATATCAGAATGAACGGCCGTATCGCCCGACAACAGTCTGAGATCGATCGTTCCCAGGCGATTTGCGACCGCTGATCCCGGACAATCCACCACCCGAAGTATGTTTCCGTATCTGCGTATTTCCGGCCCCACATATTTCTGACGAAATTCGATCATGATATCCGTTCTTAGTTTTTTCAGTTCCTCCGTTGTCACCGACAGCAGTTCTCCCAGGGCTTCCTGCACATCCGCAAAATCCATCCCCTCTCCGTATGCCGGGCTGTCATCCCGTAAATAGAACTCATCGATAAAATCAAGCTTCAGACCATCTACGCCCCAGTCCCGGACCGCGCGTATATAAATACCTTTCAGGTATTCCCGCACCTCGGGATAACGAATGTCCAGGATCCCGGCCCGGGATGTCTCATCGAATGTCAGCAGTTTATCTTTAAACCGCGTGAAATTCTCAGCTTCAACGCCCATGTAGGGAACCGGGAACCACAGCATATAACGGAGCCCCGTTTTCTTTACTCTGGCGACATGGGCCGCAAAATCTTTAAACTTCACCTTAGAAGGCTTCCAGTCTCCGCAGAAAGCATATCCTCTTTTATTGTCCTCAGTCTGCCATCCGTCGTCCACGATAACAGTGGAATACCCGAGTTCTTTTGCTCTCCGGCTTTCCTCCTCTATGATCTTCTCCGTGACATTCTGATGATAAGAATACCAGAAGGAATACACCGGCTCCCGCGCAGCTTCCGGCGCTTCCATCGCAAAATAATCCTCTCCGGACTCCCAGAATCTTCTGGTTTTCTGAAGCGAATTCCAGAAAGGCTCCTTTTTATCTGACCTCCATATACTGATCCGGTATTCATTCAGAAAAAAATCTCCCGGAACCGTTATACTGAAACGGCATATTATTTTTCCGTCTTCCTCCCTTATACCGCAGAAAGAGGAAACTCTTCTTTTAACCTCCGACAGAGCGGCTGTGTGTATATTTTCGCCCTTATTATTATAAAAACACATCACCGGGGCGGATATGGACATCATAGTTTCCACGGCCGGACTCCAGTCGGCCTTCAGCCTTCGGTCCGTTCCGCAGTCGGGATACCATATCCCGGCAATGTCAACTGCAGGAAACGAGTACTCTATCTCTGCTTCTCTGTCAGACACAGCTCCCCTGGCAAAGCCAAAAACAAACTCTGTTATCTGATCGTCAATAGCATTGACCCGGATATACGCCGCTCCCCCGCAGGCAGCCCTGTATCCGTTTTTTTCAACCACTGTATGCATTTTCTCCATGTCTTATCCTCTGAAATGTCATGTCCGTATGCTTTTTTCGTTCATCTGCTCCTGTTTTGCAAACATCTTTCTGTATCCGGAAGGACTGATTCCTTTATGGTGCTGAAACATCCTTGTAAAAGTCAGCTGATTCTCATATCCCACCTTTTCCGCGATCACAGAGACCGGGTGATCAGTCATCTCCAGCAATTCACAGGCCTTTTTTACCCGGTATGAAAGCAGATAATCTCTAGGAGATGATCCTATATATTTTTTGAATAATGTAGTAAAGTAGCTCCTTGTAAACCCCACATATTCCATGATGTCCGCCACCTTGATCGTCGCATAGTTATAATGGATAAAATCAATGGCTTTCTTCACATAAAACGCCGGCTCATTTTCATAGCTTCGTCTTTTCCTGTCTTTTCTGTTTTCCACAGCCGCCATCGCCCAGGACAAACATTCCAGAAGTATTCCTCTCCTGCGCAGGTCATTTATATAGTTCATCTCCGGCTTTTCATGCATGCGGACGATCATCTGATAAAACTCATATGCATCCGCGTTAGACGCCAGACAATACACGCCCTCCGTGAAACCGATTTCTTCTGTTATCTTTTTTGCCTCGCCGCCATTGTATGTGACCCAGCAGTACTCCCATGGATCCTTCATATCGGCCGTATACTCTGCCACCTCATTATCTTTCAGGATAAAAAGATCCCCCGCATGCGGATGTACCTCCATTCCATTTACCTTCAGGACCCCTTTCCCGGAGAGGACCGCATGCAGATGGTAACAGTCTCTGAGGTCAGGCCCATAGGTCACGCCGGGTTCCACTCTCTCCATCCCGCAGGCGATCAGGCATATGTCGCCTTCCTGTCTGTGCTCATATTCCAGATTATGATAGTGTTTATTTCTTTTCGCGGTATCCAAAACTGCCATGTCGATCCCACCTCTGTAAGTCCACTATGTCTTGATCCCGTCATGATCCCGTCATGATCCGCAGAGCTTCATCCTGAAAC
Organism: Eubacterium sp. UBA3720; assembly: GCA_002371335.1. Taxonomy (GTDB): domain Bacteria; phylum Bacillota; class Clostridia; order Lachnospirales; family Lachnospiraceae; genus DFHP01. Next base: position 408 of record DFHP01000006.1, on the reverse strand, counting down.
ATTCCAAAGACTGTTCCTGCGTATTATCCGTCCTTATGGTTTCAAGTCTCGCTCGCGAGACCTGGCGCGGGATTCGGGTCAGCTTCAGCTGACATCTTCCAAACCGAATCCCTGTGCATCTTCGCGGAGCGTTTATCTCAGTGGGAGATTGGATCCCCGCTGAGATAAGCTTGTCATCACCCGCCGCTTAAGAAGCGGGGTCTTCTCACACTGAGATAAAAGGCAGTGGATATCCACTGCCTTCGCTTTCCGTTTATTTCTTATTACTCCGACGCAAGAATATCATTCATCATTTTTGCCATATCCCTGCAAACGTCTTCCATCTTTTCCGGATTATTCCATGCATCAATAAATCCTGAAGTAAAACCGCTCTCCCATGCTGTAGTATACCGGGAAGCCGGATGCTGT
>DFHP01000083.1:2033-11309 GCA_002371335.1 Eubacterium sp. UBA3720 | reverse complement strand
ACGCTCGTCAGCTGCGGGTTGCACACTGTCGCATATTCGGAATTATTGCAGCCGCTGACGGATATCTCATCAGGCACTTTGATTCCGTGATCGAGCAATCCATACAGAACGCCGACCGCCGTCAGGTCCTCGCCGCATACGACCGCATCATAACCATAGGGATGCCCCAATATCTTTTCCGCGACGGCTTTGCCTCCGTCCAGACCGTAGGATGTGGAAAAAACATGCTGTACCGGATCTTCATATCCGAAAGATGTCAGAGTGTCCGTAAATCCTTTCTGTTTTCTCATCGCCGATTCTGTCTGACGATCCCTGACATAAGCGATCTTCCGATGACCTGTTTCATACATGTGCTTTACTGCCAGTCCTATCCCGTACCCGTCATCTACCAGTACGGAATGAAAGTTTTCTTTATCGATCCTGCCGTTCGCCATTACTACAGGTATATTTCCAAGCAGGCGGAGACTTTCTTCCGTACACAGTTTCCGGTAGATCGATCCGACCAGAATGATTCCGTCCACATTTTTTTTCACGAGGATCTGTATATATTTCAATGTCTTTGCGGGATCTTCACCCGTATTGCAGACCATAACAGAATATCCCGTCTCTGAAAGCATGCTTTCCATGATATATATGGTCATCGCGTAATGCGGCACACGCACGTCCACGGCAAGGATCGCTACTGTTTTCATGGAGCCTGTCACCAGGCCCCGGGCGATTGCACTGGGCTGATATCCGTTATCATCCAGCACTTTCTGGATCTTTTTTCTGGTTTTTTCGCTTACATATCCCTTATTGTTAATGACCCTGGAGACCGTTGCGATCGAAACGCCCGCTTCCCTTGCAATGTCGTATATATTCATGATCAAACACCTGTCATTTAGCCCGCAAATAACTGAAACCGTTTACATATTTATATTATCATATATTTATGTTCTCATGAACTATTTTTGCGTCTCATAATAGTATTATTATTTTTATTTATATGAGGCCTTCCCGCTTCATGCTGAAGAGTCAGTTATAATCATGAAAAATAACATCGAAAAGATTTTGTATTTCTGCCGGCACTTTGAATTTTCAAGTGTAAACGACAAAAATTCATAGTACATCATACTTTAAGTAACCGGACTAAAATATTAGAAAACGATGTACTAGTACCGCTGCCTGCAAGACAGAAGCGGGAGCGTCCCTACGATGTATTTTCATGATCTGCGTGTTCAGAAATTACATGCGGGAAGTTTTTATCCGTTCTCCGCCTTATGAGATACTTCTGCTCTGACCTGACCGTTACCAGTGCGATCTCACCGCCTTCTCATTTGCTGTATGATCTCTTTGGGATATGATAAGACATACGGCATCCAGCACAATGTGCAGGCTCTGATCAAAAAGCGAACTGAGCAGCTGTATGGAGTGCCGGGCTTCTCCGGAATCACCTTTCACCGTCCCCGGGATTACGAACACATAGTCAGACAGCAAAGCAAGCTGTGAGCCGTTCTTGCTTGTGACCGCGATTACTTCCGCTCCTTTGTCTTTAGCTCTGTTTGCATCATTGATCACATTTGCGCTTGTGCCCGAACCTGAAACGGCTATAAAAACATCTCCTTCATTTACTGCGGGAGTAATCGTTTCTCCCACAAAATAGACCGTGTATCCCAGGTGCATAAGTCTCATGGCAAATCCTCTCGCGCTGAATCCTGAACGCCCTTCCCCGTCCACGAAAATCCGCTTTCCGGGCCGGATCCTGCCGGCAAACGTGCTCATCTGTTCTTCATCAATCTGCGCGATCACTTCGTGTATCTCTTTTTCTATCTGTTCAAGTATTTCTTTCATGTCTGACCTCCCGGACAGTATCCTGTCTTTTGTATTGCGGCTGTTTTCCTTTAACGGGAACCACTCATCCCTTCATGGCTTCATAATATTCTCTCGCCGCTTCCTGTACATTTTCTGCTTTTGTGATCCCGCTGCCGACGATACCCGTTTCCACGCCGGCGCTGCGAAGCGCAGGGATGAAAGATACGGAAACGCCGCCTGCCGCCGCGATCCTTACCCCTTCTCCAAGCCACTGTATAGATTCGACCACCAGCTCTTCGAGACCGGCACCTCTGATATCAGAGGGCAGATGAATACAGAAGACAGCCTCGGGAAACTCTTTTACCAGAGCCGCTGCCCTTTCTCCGTCACAGGACATTAAGTCGATCATGTATTCCTTACCGAACGAATCCGCCTCATCCGCGCAGGCTCTTATCGTGGCGTCAGCAGAAAAGCCCATTACTGTAATAAAGTCGGCTCCTGCTTCAAAAGCCCGGCGGGCCTCATATGCTCCTTCATCGCATATTTTCATATCTGCCAGCAGCCTTACCAGCGGAAACTTTCTGCGGATCCTCTCAACGCTGCCCGAAAGCCCGAAATCTTTGATCAGTGAAGTCCCGATCTCGATCACATCCGCATGAGTGCCGATCTGCCGTATAAGTTCTTCTGCTTTTTCCATACTGACTCTGTCTATCGCTGCCTGAAGTTTCATTTTGCATCCTCCTGTTTAGACATTGTTCTTTAAGATCTCATTTCTGACTTTCTGATTCATTTTTCCTGCCGCCTTCCTCTGTGCGGCGTGGGAATGCCCCGGAGCGTTTATTTGCAGAGAAAACCGGATCAATCCCTGTGTAATAGAAATGCCTCCAGCTTTTCCCTTGTCGGCAGACCTTCATTGTCTCCCTTTACCGAGACCTGCATTGAACCGATGGCGTTTCCTCTGCTGATCATCTCTTCGATCGAAAGCTCCTCCAGAATGGCGCTGATGATCCCTACTGCAAATCCATCTCCCGCACCGACTGTGTCAACGACTTTTTCCACCGGATATCCCAGGAAGGACTCTCTTATCCCATCGGTATCTATATACGCGCCGTTCGCGCCGTCTTTTACTATGACCGCTTTCGCTCCGAGATTCCTGTAAAATGCAGCGATTTCCGCAGGTTCTCCGCTTCCCATGAGCATTTTTCCCTCTCCTGTACCCGGCAGGACGATATCCGCCATTGACGACAGATGATTTATCGTCCTGATCATAGTCGTACGGCTTTCCCACAGGGATGGTCTCAGATTTGGATCGAAAGTGATGTACATTCCCTCATCTTTCGCTCTTTCTATCAGGCGATAAGTGGCGTTCCTGCAGTCCCGGGATAACGCCGGCGGTATTCCTGTGATATGCAGCAATTTTGCTCCTGTCATATCTAACTTTTCAATATCGGCTTCCGTCATGAACGAAGCGGCGCTGTTTTTTCTGAAATAAAACACTTCAGAATCTCCCTTTGATACCTTGCTTTTTAACTGGAACCCCGTGAAATGTTCACTGTCATATGCAATCTGTGTTTCTATTCCTTCCGCTTTCAGCTTCCCTTCTATATATTCGCCGAACGGATCACGCCCCAGTTTCGTGACATACGCCGCACTGTGCCCCAGACGCCGCAGTCCGATCGCGACATTCACCTCCGCCCCGGCCAGCATCCTTGTAAAATCCGTCACTTCCGACAGCGGTTCCTCTGTCATAGCTACAAACATTGCCATAGGTTCTCCAAACAGGATCACTTCTGCCATCTGTTTTCCTCCTCTCCTCTTCCTTAGAATATCTATGCGCGTAAAGCCGTTTGGTCGTCCACGCCGATTTTTTCCACAAGAATCTTCCTTTAGTTCATTCCGAAACGCATCTATTGAGAAATCTGTGTGAGCGATTCAAACCTTCTGCGCAAGCATTAGAACTTCTGTATGAACAGTCATCTGCGTTATGAGCAGAAATCATACTGCCTGAGCGCAGCGAGTTTATGATTTCGCGAATACAATACGCAGATGACTTGAATACTTAGAAGTTCTATGCGCGTAAAGCGGTTTGAATGTTCACACAGATTTCTCCCTTACAGTCTTTCAGCCGGAACTTTTACCACTATTTTTCTTACGACACACGGAGCCTCCCCTATGCATCGCGGTTTGTGTCCGTCATCAGGGGAAACGATGGCATAATCTCCCGCCCGGAGATGGATATATCCCGGACTTGCCGGTTCTTTATAAAATTCCAGATCGCTGTCTTCGTCATATCCTCCATCCGGCTCCAGCTCTCTCTGCGGAGTATAGCCCATCATTTCCTCCCCGGAACAGACATACTGTATATCAAAGTATTTTCTGTGTGATTCAAATCTGCACTGATCCGTCGGCTTTGTAGTATATTCCTGTATCTCGGCGCGTACTCCCCTGCCTGCTTCGATGACTTCCCCCGGAGTGCATGCCGAAAAATCTGTCGTTTTCAGAAAGTCCATGGCCATCCCGAATGCTTCCGACTCATAATTCCACTTTGAACTGTTAAAAAGATTATCTGTTCTCATCTGTTTCTCCCTGCAGATCTGCTGCTAATCATCGTTTTCCATGATACATTCCATCATCTCGTCATATAAGGCGCACGCCGCCCGCTGATCATATCCGTAAACAAGCAAAACATCCAGAACAAACGGCGAAAAGCGGCTGCCCGTCATCTCGGCGGCAAATTTCATTGCCGCGATCTCACTGAGGCATCCTATAACAGAACGGTTCGAAAACGGCTTCTTCCAAAGTTCAATTTTTTCTGTCTTCGTAAAGATCGTATCCTTATTGCGCAATTCCAGCACATGAAACAATTCATGCCAGAGAAGCAGCTCCCGGATGTCGATTTCTCCAAGGACCATCTCAAGTCCGTATTCCCTGACGAGCAATTTCCCTTTACGCACGCAGTCAAGATACACCTCGATTTTATCGGGTTCCGTGAAACGGGCAAACAATACCTGCCCTCCATTCGAAGGCCTTTCCGGGTAACTTACCGAAACGCCCAGCCGTTGCGCCGCAAGCTGCGCCGTTATATCCTGATATTTCTTTTTCGTGAACTGTGCGTATTCACTTCCGCATTCCAATGCTCTGATTGTCAGTTCCTGCTTTCTCTCCCGGCTGAATCTGCGTTCCAGAGGATCCCTGAAAAAAGCATATTTTCCAAATTCCTTTTCCGGGATCGCGGAAAGCCCGGCCATCATTTCACTCAGAGGATATATTTCCTGTTTTTCATAAAATTCCCGAACAGGATCCTTATAGGTAAACAAATCTCTGAACTTCATACGATCCCTCCGTTACCTTTATAAACGTTACAGTATCCTACAGCTGATTTCTCGCTCCTACTACAATAACCTCCGTTCCTGGATCCATTGCCTGCATTTCGACATCGATCAGAAGCAGCACCTGCTCCAGTTCTGAGCCTCCGGAGAAATCCATGACCCGCGCGCCGGCACAGATGTAATAATCCGGACGAAGGATCGCATCTGCCTTATAGACAGCCAGATCCTCCCACAATTTCGTGACGACCGCCCTGTAATTCGTTACCTTTGCTTCTACAGCCTCAGCATCTGTACGCTGTACTTTGATAAATCCTTTTTTGTCCACGATCCTGACAGGTCTGTGGTGTCTGCTGTCTGTCGTCTGGAACACCCTGAAGCTTCCGCTTTCTGCCGTCAGTTCCGTACGCTCCGGAGTTGTCTTCATATCCTCCGCCGCCAGTGCTTTTGCTTCCTCTTCCGTGCACTCTGACATCAGATCCTGTGTCTTTACCTCCGTTGATCCGGTTGCGATAGCCGTGAGCTTGGAGGTCTGAGAATCAATTTCTATATGGACCTCCACCGTATCCGGAGAAGCGCCGCTTTCGACTGCCTTGTCGATCGCCTCCTGCTTAATGCTTCTGATATCATCGCCGGTCGGGTTCGGAACGGTTCTTTCCACGACATCTCTGACCATTGCAAGGGCAACGCCTATGGATGAGATCACTTCCGCGTTTTCCGGAATACTGTAGTTAACGCCCATTTTTCCGGCACAGAATCCGATCAGGGCCGCGGCGCCGCCGCCAACGCCCACCAGACGTATCATATCGTGCTCCAGCTTATATTTGTCTGCCAGCTCCAGGATGACCGGACTGATCTTTTCATAAGCCCTGGTCAGTATCTGTGTGGCAACTTCTTCCACGGAAACATTCATATAATCCGCTATCGGCTGCATCGCTTTTCTGGCGGACTCCGCATTTCCGTATGAAAAATACTCGGGATCGACCAGCCCCAGTACGTTTGCCGCGCATGTATTCGTTATTGTGATCCTTTTACCGTTTTTCAGCCTGATACATACATAATCCTTCGGATCTCCGGGTTTAGGCGAAAAGAGTTCAAGCTGCGGATCAACGATCTCCTCTTCGGGCATAAAAACAGCGTATTCCATTCCGGCGATGTGCGCGGATCTCGGCCCCACATCCTTTACGCCGCCCTTATCAATGCGGATCATACTGCCGCCTGCCACTCCCAGGACGCGGACATCCAGAGACGTGATATATGTTCTGTGGCCTCCTACAATGGAATAATCTATCGCCGGACGTCCGTCTTTGATCACACCTATGTTAACAGTCGTTCCACCCACCTCAAAATAAACTCCGTTCGAAGCTCTCAGATACATGAGCGAACCCATGACTGAAGCGGCGGGACCGGAAAGCATCGTGAGGACCGGACGCTTTTTCATCTCATTGATCTCCATTACGCCTCCGTCTCCCCGCATGATCATCAGCGGAACAGTTACGCCCGCGCTGCGAACGGATGATTCGGTCTGTATGGCAGTGTTCAGCATCTTTGGAAGTATAGAGGCGTTGATCGCTGCCGTTCTGGTCCTTCTGGTCAGTCCGTACAGCTTCGTGATCTCTGAGGCCATCGTTGTCTCAAAGCCCATCTCATCCTTCGTCACGGACGAGATGTTCTGTTCGTCCTCCATGTTATCGACGCCGAACGCTCCCGTGGCGACGAACACCTGCGCGCCTTCTTTCTGAAGCTCCTGAGCAGCCGACTCAACCGTGTCATGATTAAAATTCTTTTCCGGCACATATCTGTTCAGTATCTCGATCTTTCTGCCGTTTCCCAGATCAATATTCTTTAACGCCATCTGCGGTCTTGCCAGAAGTCCCTCAAGTCCTCCCCTGGATGTACCTATGATGCCGACCTTTGCCACATCTCCCTCTACAAGTGCATTTGTCGCCTGTGTAGTGGAATGCGCGACAAATATCACCTCATCCGGCGTAATGTCATTCTCTTCCATGCATTTGCGAAACGCCTGCACTACGCCGGCCGCCACGCCATAGCGGTCGTCATGCGTCGTTTTTACAGAAGCTTTTCCGATGATCTCCTGTGTATCATTGTCGATCGCGACGGCTTTCGTGTGAGTTCCGCCGACGTCGATCCCCATTCGTACTTTTCTAATTCTTGTATCAGTTTGCATATATATTCCTCCATCTGACCTGCTGTCCTGCATGCTGTCTCTATCCCTTCAGTCCACATGAAGTCAGGTAATTGCGAAACTCCCTGCAGCCGGGAAATTGTGTGATGATCCAAATGGCTTCCGCACTGATCACCGCCTGTCTCAGCCAAACATGAGATAAATCATGATTTCAAGAATTACCGTGATGATCCATCCCGCGACCGCGCTTACTTTCAGGAATTCTCTCGTGGAAACCTTCGTATAGTTTACGCCCCATACGATCCATGACTGTGTGATGCAGCAGGATACGTTCATGACCGTGCTCGGGATGATGATCAACGGAGCAAGATATGCGACCGGCAGATTCAGCGAATTCAAAATACCCAGCGTCGCGGCTCCGCATCCGAACAGCGTCAGGGGGCCTCTGAACAATCCCAGCGGCGCAAGGATCGCGAACGCGACCGAAATGACAAATGTATTATTCGGGATTACTCCGCCAAGAAGTGCCCTGAAATAAGGCACACATAGTTCAGAAGCCTTATTAAACATAGGAAGCATCAGGAGGAAACCTACAAGAGGAGCAGTATCGCATACTCCTTCAAAAAAGTCTTTGTTTACCATTCTGCAGGTCTGTCCCCATGACTTTATCTTTCCTGTCGTAAACATTGCGTAAAAACTGCCGGCAATAAATCCAAGGATAATAGGGATCTTGAACGCGATCAGAAGGATAACCGGAATGACCGGGGTGATCAGAGCATATCCCGGTACCGCGTCGCCTCTTCTCTTTGCCATCGGCACCGAAGCGACCCAGTTGTGCACCCGCTTCTGTCTCGTTGAAAGAAGGATCATGACCACAACTACTGCCAGCTGGATCACGAGAGCGTATCTTCCCCAACTGTACTGCATTTCGTATGGATATTGTGTTTTTCCGTCCTCTCCCAGAAAAAAGGCTGAGAACTGGCCGTAGAGGACCGGATTCAGAAACATTCCCGCTCCGACACTGAGCATAAAGGCTGAAGTCGCGATGATTTTATTCAAGCCCAGAGACAGGAAGATCGGAAGGATGATTACTCCAATGGCAATGACCGCTCCCGCGCCGAAGACTGATGAAAAAATGGCCGTAGTTACGATACAGAGCAAGATACATGTGATCTGAAGTTTATCGCCGCCAAGCTCTGTCGTAGTACGGATCAGGCTCGAAGCAATTCCGGTCTTCATCAGCACACGGCCAAACCACGCGCCAAAGCAGACGTTTACCAGAACCGAACCCCATCCTTCGGGACCTGACTGAAACACCATTGACAATGCATCCGGCAGGCTTGTTCCCACGATATCTTTATTTGCTTCAATAAACGACGGGTTTGTTACCAGAACATTTCCGATCAGCGGCAGTGCCGTCCAGATGATCGCCATGACAAATATTCCAAGCATCAGATTTCCTCCCCGGACCGCATATATCACAAGTCCGACAAACGAAACCAGCAGCAGTATTCCAATTAAATACTCCATAAATACCTCCTTAAAAGCTGTTAAAATGTCCATATGTATGTAAGCGCTTTCATATTTTTCATTATACAAAGGTACATAACGATGTCAATATTTATGGATTTTTTCAGCGCTTTGAATATTTTCGTGTCTGTTTTTTATGCATTATGGTTAAGCGCTTACATATTGAAGGTGCGATTTCATTCATTACTATAGATCAGTACTAAAAACTTCTCACACTTCATTTTTTATATTTTTATCATGAATTTGGATTTTTTAAAGAGAGGATTTAGAAGTGTATGTCTGTCCTTGAAATGTATTCCCGGAACAGAGTTCGCTCCCGGACTTTGAGCGCTGCTGCCCGGCAGCTTTGCTGCTTTCCTCTGTGCGGGGTGTACATCCTCCGGAGAGTTTGTATCACAGGAAACGATCGTAATTTCCTTTAACAAAAAAACTCCGGAATATAAATTCCGGAGTTTTTCTTAGTCGAAGCGACGGGATTCGAAC
>DFHP01000083.1:1378-1940 GCA_002371335.1 Eubacterium sp. UBA3720 | reverse complement strand
TACCAAACTGAGCCACGCTTCGATCTTTGCTGACCTCATCAGCAAGTGCTATTATATGCGAAACAAACGCCATTGTCAATAACTTTTTTTTAAAACATCCCTTCCGCAGTCATTGCTGCCCTGAAGGGATGTTTCTAACCTTTTCTGCTATTGTTCAGTCGACACCGGATCACCACGCCACGGCTATATCTGTCTGATATGGATCATCATAGATAAAATCACCTGTGTCGCAGACGATTCCCATTCCCAGGCTTGTCTCATATACCGATCCGAGCGGATGTACGTTCTGATCTGCCGCTACCATGACATAATCGCCAAACATCTTTACGCCGTCAGATCTTACCCAGTACTGTTCCGAAGTGTAACCTGCATCCCGCATGATCTGGACTACGCCGCTCATGTTCAGGTTATAATAGGTTTCCTTTCCGGAAGGTCCGTTATTTACGCCGCCCTGTTTGGTCAGAACGCTTCCTGAATATCCATAGCTGCTCTGAGAACTCCTGTACGAAGGACTGCTCTCGTGATCCTGCGATCCGGCCGCGGAATAGTCTCCTGTCAGAAC
>DFHP01000083.1:1187-1312 GCA_002371335.1 Eubacterium sp. UBA3720 | reverse complement strand
GGCTGCGTTACTGCGGCTCCTGTCTCTCCTACCAGCTGTGTCAGCGTACTCTGCTGCGCCTGAACATTCGCCAGCAGCTGAGCCTGCATGCTCTGCGCATCAGAAATAGACGCAGCGTATTCTGC
>DFHP01000083.1:300-1116 GCA_002371335.1 Eubacterium sp. UBA3720 | reverse complement strand
ATCTGAGCGCTTGTGGTATCATAGAGCATCTGCACTTCATTCTGCTTCTGAGTACTCTCTTCCTGAAGTGCCGCAACGGAATCCAGCTCCGCCTGAAGCATATTTCTCTTTTCCGCTATCTCCTCCTGTGTCTGCTGAAATTCGGCGAGTTTTGCCCTGTCATACTCATCGACGCTTACGATAAACTCTGCCTTATTCAGAAACTCAAGAAACGATTCCGCAGAAAAAAGCGAACTGATAACGTTCTCGTTTTCTGTATTCTCATACATATACTGAATGCGCATCTTCATATCCTCAGCCTGCTGCTCGGATTTTCTCGCTGCCGCATCCAGCTCAACCTGCACGACTTCGATCGCTGTCTGCGTCTCCGCACACTGTCTCTGAAGCGCCTGCACGTCTTCTGTAAGTGTGGAAAGCTGATTGCTCAATTCTGTCAGATACGCTTCCGAATCATTCTTCAACGCCTGAAGATTGCTGATGCTGCTCTGTGTCTCTGCAAGCGTCACAGCGCCTGCCTCAGACGGGCCTGCCATCATCGCGGCGAGGGCCAGAGCTGCGCAAAAAGCTTTACCGGTCTTCTTTTTCACACTCATAATAATATATCACCTCTCCTGATCAGAATGCTGCCAAATAAGAGCCATATTCTTTTTCGCTCATTCTCCTGCGCTGTTCTGCAGATCTTCCCCTTTTATACAGCAAGCGCAAAAACCGAGTTGAACTCCCCCTCTGATGCATTTGGAGTAATATCTATGCGGCGATATTATAACACATTATTTTAAAAAAATAAACATGTATTTTTTAAGTTTTTATTATTAT
>DFHP01000083.1:0-172 GCA_002371335.1 Eubacterium sp. UBA3720 | reverse complement strand
TTCAGTTCGTTCTCCAGGATACAGGATATTTGTTTTTAAGTATGCCGTTTACATATTTGCCCCAGCCGATTCCGTATCCGTTTACGCACACAAGTTTCCAGCCATTGTTCATCGACGCCTCGGTTTTTATTTCTGAAGCATGGTCTTTTTCCAGATCCTGTCCGGAAGATTT
>DFHP01000174.1:2478-5128 GCA_002371335.1 Eubacterium sp. UBA3720 | reverse complement strand
GCCAGCTCTGCCGGAGGATTCTGACGAAGTTCAGACATAATACCTGCCATCTTATCCATACCGGAAAGTCCCGGGAACTCGTAGCTGTCAGTCTTATTATAATAACGGCCATATTTAGCATAGATCTCCTCCAGGCGCTGCTTGATGGAAGATCCGATGCTTCTGTAGTATGCTGCCATCTCGCAGATCAGCATGGAGCCGATGACTGCGTCTTTATCTCTTACGTAAGGTCCTGCAAGATATCCGTAGCTCTCCTCAAAACCGAAGATGAAACGGTCAACTTCGCCTGCCGCCTCAAGCTGTGCGATCTGATCGCCGATCCACTTGAAGCCGGTCAGTACATGGCGAAGCTCTACGCCGTAATTTTCTGCGATGGCATCTGCCAGCGGAGTGGATACAAGAGACATGACTGCCACCGGTTTCTCCGGCATCGTGCCTTTCTCTATACGACCCGCGCAGATGTAATCCAGAAGCAGAGCTCCCATCTCGTTTCCTGTTACCAGTTCATATGAGCCATCCGGACACTTCATGGCGATGCCCACGCGGTCCGCGTCAGGATCTGTCGCAAGCATCAGATCTGCACCAACCTCTTTTGCCAGTTCAAGACCTTTTTCAAGCGCTGCAAAGATCTCCGGATTCGGATATGAACATGTAGTGAAATATCCGTTCGGATACTCCTGCTCCGGAACGATCGTGATATCCGTGATACCCATGTCTTTCAGAACTCTCGTTACGGGAACAAGGCCTGTACCGTTAAGCGGAGAGTAAACGAGTTTAAGACCTGCCGTCTTACAAAGGCCCGGACGTACCTGTCTGGACTCGATTGCTTCATAAAGCGCCTCCTTGCAGTCATCTCCTACAAATTTAATAAGGCCCTTCTCAACGCCTTCGGCAAAGGACATATATTTCGCGCCGGTGAGAACATCTGTCTTCTGAATAGAATCATAAACGACCGCCGCCGCGTCATCTGTCATCTGACATCCGTCCGGTCCGTATGCCTTGTATCCGTTGTATTTAGCCGGATTATGTGAGGCAGTCACCATAATTCCCGCATTACAGTTGTAGTAACGTGTGGCAAAGCTCAGTGCCGGAACCGGCATAAGCTCATCGTAAATTCTTACATTTATTCCGTTTGCCGCGAGGACTCCGGCAGCTTCTCTGGCGAAATTCCAGCCTTTAAGACGGCTGTCGTAGCTGATGGCAACTGTCTGTGTGCCGCCCTGCGTCTTAACCCAGTCCGCAACTCCCTGCGTAGCCTGTCTTACAACCCAGATATTCATTCTGTTCGTACCTGCGCCAAGCGTTCCTCTAAGCCCCGCCGTTCCGAACTGCAGCGCAACGGCAAACCTGTCCTTGATCGCCTCGTCATCGCCTTCAATATCATTAAGCTCTTTGTTCAGATCAAAATCTATCAGATCTGTTTCTTTCCAACGTTTATAATCGTCCTGATACATTGTAATACCTTCCTCCAATTATAATGATTCTTCACCCTTTGGTGCAGTAACCGGGCGTACGACATAAATACAAGTAAATTATAACATAAATATCCCATCCGTATATCGAAATATTAATAATTTATGCCGAATTTATGCTTTCCGCATCATGCGCTTTTTCTACCCATAATGTGACACTTTCATTCAGTTATTCTGCTATTCTGCGTATTTTCCGGTAATATTGAATCCATGTTTCATAGGACCGCTGCCCCTGCCGAGATCAAGCATGGCAGCGAGTGCCCCGCTGATATACTCCTTGGCCCTCTCCACGGAAGTTTCCAGGTCGTATCCTTTCGCCAGATTTGATGCGATCGCGCTGGAAAGTGTACAGCCAGTGCCGTGCGTATTAGGATTGTCTATTCTTTTCCCTCTGAACCATCTGATCTCTCCGTCTCTGTAAAGAAGGTCGTTTGCGTCATTCAGACTGTGACCTCCTTTGCAGAGAACCGCGCAGTGATATTTTTCTCCAATGATCTTTGCTGCGCTGACCATATCTTCCTCTCTTGTTATGCTCATTTCCGCGAGCACTTCCGCCTCGGGAATGTTTGGCGTCAGGACCGCTGCGATCGGGAGCAGATCCTGCTTCAATGTGCTGACAGCCTCATCACTGATCAGTCTGGCTCCGCTGGTGGCTACCATGACCGGATCCACCACTATGTTTTTTGCGTTATATTCTTTCAGCTTCTTTGAAATGGATCTTATAAGTTCACTTGATGATACCATTCCTATCTTCACCGCGTCAGGATATATATCGGTAAAAATATCATCCAGCTGTTCTTCCAGAAAAGCCGGCGTAACTTCCATGATCCCTGTTACTCCTGTGGTGTTCTGGGCTGTCAGCGCTGTTATCGCGCTCATCGCGTAAACTCCGTTACATGTCATAGTTTTAATGTCCGCCTGAATTCCGGCGCCTCCGCTGGAATCACTTCCGGCGATTGTTAATGCTGTTCTCATTGTTTTCTCCTTTCATAGATCTCATTACTTAAGTAATTGCGAAAGTGTGAAGAAGAGAAATTTGTGTGAATGATTCAAACAATCTGCACAAGCATTAGAACTTCTGTATGAACGAAATCTGCTGCATGAGCACAAATCATACTGCCTGAGCGAAGCGAGTTTATGATTTTGCGAATATCAGCAGCAGATGAAGTGAATACATA
>DFHP01000174.1:0-2424 GCA_002371335.1 Eubacterium sp. UBA3720 | reverse complement strand
TACATAGAAGTTCTTTGCGCGGAAGCCGTTTGAATCGCCACACAATTTCTCGACTATATAGAGCCTCTCAATTATCTGATTTCAACATTAATTTTATAGAACGACAGAAGGTGGTGCCCCCAATCTGCCGTTATGTATATGTCTTCGGCATCAGGATTCGTTATCGATGACGCCGTGAAGATAATTCAGTACCTTTGTTTTGTCAAAAACGCCGATCAGTATCGCCGCTATGATCGTTCCTCCCGCTGTGCTTACCAGGAACGGAATCACGTAGGTAAACAACGCGGCTTCACGTCCCATGACCATTGTGGCCAGCGGATATGCGCACATGCCTCCGAGAACACCTGTGCCTATGACCTCAGCGATATATGTAGGTATCAGCTTCTTTGTATATTTATACGCCAGACCACAGCACAGCGCCCCTACCATACTTCCCGGGAACGCCAGCAGCGTACCTGTTCCCATCAGATTTCTGATCAGGGATGTACAGAATGCAGCCATCACTCCGTAGGATGGGCCGAGAAATACTGCACAGAGCACGTTCGCCATATGCTGGATCGGAAAGCATCTGGATGCGCCGATCGGTATGGAAAAGGTAGACAGGGCCACTGAAAGAGCTGTAAGCATGGCGGCCACAACGAGTTTCTTAGTCATCTTATTCATGATATGTTTCCTCTTTTCAATGAATATTGTATTTTAAAGCCACTATATTTCAGGCGTGACATTCAATATTTTTTACGGTGCGCCGCCGTTGTTATTTGAGGTTTTGTTCCGGGAGTTTTTCCGCCAGAGCGCGCAGTTCTCTGCATGTCTCTTCTATATTTTCCGCCGCAAAAATACCGGAAATAATGGATGCTCCCGCAAGTCCGTATCCATACAGCTGTTCGATATTATCTTTATTTATGCCTCCGATCGCTACTACGGGAATGTCGACGGCAGAGGTGATCCTGCCGTATTCTTCTCTGTCTATGCAGTCGGCATCTGTTTTCGTTGAGGATCCGAAAGCCGCTCCGCTTCCTATATAATCCGCACCCTGCTTCCAGGCGCTGACAGCCTCTTTTAGGTTATGTGCAGTGACGCCTATGATTTTTCCCTCTCCAAGGATCTCTCTTGCCTTTTCATAAGCCATATCATCCTGACCCACATGAACGCCGTCCGCATCCACCTCCGCGGCCAGTTCGACATCATCATCTATGACAAAAGGCACCCCGTATTTTCTGCAGAGACTCTGCAGCGCTATGGCGGTTTTCTTTTTTACCTCATAAGGTTCATTCTTATCCCGAAGCTGGACAAATGTCGCTCCTCCCCTTATCGCTTCTTCTACTGCTTCCTCAAGCGTACGGCCGTTGAGCCATGTACGGTCTGTCACCGCATAAAGTGTAAGCTGCTTTGGATCCACTTTCATACTTCAAACTCCTAACTCATTGCTTGTCTTCAGATAATTATCTGTTTATCTTAAACTCCCGGGATGCGGCTTATTGCGTCTGTCAGAAATGTGACAAATGTACCCGTGCCGATATGGCCTGACGCCCGCATCTCTGCCTCTGCGATCTTTGCCGCCTCACCGTATTTCTCCGACGCCAGGAACGCCGCTTCACCATAGCTGATATGCTTTTCGTGGCCGGATTCGGTTTTCCGGTCCGCGGATCCGGCTGCAGAAAGCACTGCCGTCAGGAATCCCGAAAACATGCAGCCGCTCCCGGTAACACGTTTTTCAAGTTTTGTGCCGGATGCCGATGTCCGGACGTTTTCTCCATCCACGATATAATCTACAGGTCCCGTAGCCAGAATGACTGTATTATATTTTTCAGATATTTTTTTCAACATCTGTACCGGGACATCTGTAATGGCTGTTTCTACTCCCTGCGAATTGTTTTGTCCGGGGTGATCTTTCCCGTTTTCAGCGGGCGCAGCGATACCGGCGATCTCCGCAATTGCTTCCATTTCCGACATATTCCCTCTGATACAGGAAAAATGGACGTTTTCCAGAAGATCCCTTACGATTCTCTTTCTGAATTCGGATGCTCCGACGCCAACCGGATCAAGAACGACCGGAATGCCGATCTCATTAGCTTTTTTTCCAGACAAAAGATAAGTCTGTGCTTTTCTGTCAGAGGGCGTACCGATGTTTATCAGAAGTCCCTTGCTGATAGCCGTGATCTCGGCCGCTTCTTCAGGGGCGTCCGCACAGATCCCGGATGCTCCGGCCGCCAGTACGATATTTACCACGTCTCTGGCCGTCACATAATTCGTCAGAATATGAATGACCGGACGCTCTCTTTTTAGTTTTTCAAATATATCCATACCAGACACCTCAAACTTATGGAACAAAGTCCGCTCGCGGACTTCAGCTCCCCAGCCTCCTCATTCTTGAGGGGAGCGAACCGGACTTTGCGCGCTGCCGCACGGCAGCGCAGCTGCCTT
>DFHP01000048.1 GCA_002371335.1 Eubacterium sp. UBA3720 | reverse complement strand
TCATGATCAGACTGTTTCAGAAATAACATGTGGGAAGTTTTCATTATAAAAAACTTCCCGCCTCATATATTCAAAAGAGGTCTGTAATCAATTGAAACTGAATTTTTTTCGAAAAAAACAACGTTACTCGTTTATAAAAAGAATTTCGCCGGGTGCAAGGGAAGCGACACTGATGTCAACTGTCTCGCTGGGAATACTGATCCTGACACTGGTTCTGTCATTTGCTTTCGGCGGTAAAGCCGGATTATATATCGGCGCGCTCGGACTGGTCGGCATGCTGACGGCTTTCTATGGATTGTATCTGGGTATGAAAGCACTTTCCGATATAGGAATGTATAAATTTACAGCCTTCGGAACGGTCTTTGCGGGAATCATGAGTATTATCTGGCTGGGAATGCTGGTGCTTGGAATTGGATAAACAGAGATTTGAAAAACAGATCAATTTCATTATGGAAATTGATAAGGAAAAAAATATTTTTCGGCAGACACATCTTTCCGGCGGCGGACGCCGGGAAAATGACGCCGAGCATGCATGGCATATGGCGGTCATGTGCTATTTGCTGCAGGAATATTCGAACCAGCCGTTTGATCTGGCGAAGACTATGATGATGATTTTGATCCACGATATCGTGGAGATCGACGCCGGCGATACCTATGCATACGATGAGAAGGCAAAGGAGACGGAAGCTGAAAGGGAAAACGCGGCGGCGGACCGGATATTCGGCATTCTGCCGGAGGATCAGGGAAGGAAACTCCGCAGTCTCTGGGAAGAGTTTACAGCCTATGAGACTCCGGAGGCCAGATTTGCCCACGTGATGGATAACTTCCAGCCGCTTTTGCTGAATGATTCCAACGATGGCGGAGACTGGAAACGCAACGGTATCAGACGTGCACAGCCTGAAAAAAGAAATGAAAAAACACATACAGGTTCTGAAGAGATCTGGGATTATATGAAGGAGATCCTTGACCGGAATGTGGAAAGAGGAAGCCTGCTGCCGTGAGATCAGGACGGAAAAACGCGGCAGCCGGATATGGCAGAATGCAGGACGACGATGCCGGAATACAGCAGGCCTGAATACGACAGGCCTGAAGACAGCAGGATAAGAATACAGTATGACAAAAAATATAATGAATGAAAATATGCAGGATATACGGCGGGAGGCGGAAGGTCCGGCGCCGGGGGAGACGCTTACAGAGACAGAAGAACTCCGGTACGAACTGGCACTCGGCCGTCTGGCGGAGATCAGGAATGAAAATATCATCGGGGAAAAATATAACGTGTTTTTCCGGAAGGGTGCCGAGTTTCTCCTGAAGGCAGAGCAGCTGCGGATGGATGTACAGAGCGGCTGGTTTGAAAAAGCCGGACTGCAAAGCGTCAGAGAACGCAATCGTCAGATGTATGGCGATGTTTTGCCGGAGAATTATGACAGATCTTACGGAAACCCTGCCTTTGCGGCGGAGACGTTCGGAGACGGCAGAGGACAGATCATGAGCGCGCTTTATACAGAAATACGCGGATCCATTCCGTTTGCCTTCGAGAACAGACGATGGGATCTGCTGATCCTGATGGAGCTGTTTCTGGAATATTACGGCGCTTTTTCGACATGCGCCCTTGAAAGCGATCAGCCGGAGGCGCTTCCGGCAGAGTCCGGATTGAGACAGATCTTTTACTCCTACTGCAGCGATTACTGTCAGGAGTTCATGGATATCAGAACTGCCGAGCTGGTGGACGCTGACAGGGATTTTGTCCGGAATATCGTAATGACGGCTGATCTGACGGATCCCCGGTATCTGTATCGCTTCGGAGAATATATTACCGAAAATGAAGAAAAGACGGCCGCCTTTCTGGCCGGAATGACACAGGAAGAGATAGATTCCATCGCCCGGACATGGACAGAAGGCTATCGTATAGGATTCCTGATGGGAAGAAAGGATATCACAAAGAAAAAAACGGTCAATATCCGTTACAGAGCAGGTTTTGAAAGGGTCATCCGCGCCGCGGTAAAGCAGTTTGAGCAGATCGGACTGGAAAGTATAATCTACAGAGCGGCAGCGCATGCAGTAAACAAACGCGGATCGGCCAGAGTCGGGTTCTACGGAGCAGTCCCCAATCCGCAGTTTGACTATGATCATAAAAATGATGCTGCGATCTTTCTGGATGAGCATTTTGTCACCAGAAAGCTGCAGGCGCTAAGGACGGCTTTCGAAAAACTGGAAAAAGAAGCGTCGGTCCACGGCGGTCCGGCCGTCATGGAGGTCTTTGGAGAGATCCCCTTTACGCCTTTACCTAATGATAAGGCGTTGACATTGACCGAAGAACAGCAGAAACTGCAGGTAAGATACGGAAATGAATCGGGACAGATCACTAACCGGTTTATCATTGGTTCTGAGCGGAGTTTCACGATCATCGCCTACCCGGCCCCGGAGATCGGACCGCAGTTTGAAGAGATTTTCCGTGAGACGATCCGGATAAACAATCTGGACTACCATAAATATCAGAGGATCCAGCAGCACCTCATAGATGCCCTTGATCAGGGAGTAAAGGTACATGTCAGGGGAATGAACGGCAATGAGACCGATATCACAGTAGCCCTTCGGAAACTTGAAGATCCGGAAAAGGAAACGATATTTGAAAACTGTGTGGCAGATGTGAATATTCCTGTCGGCGAGGTGTTCACATCGCCGGTGCTCGAAGGAACCAGCGGACTCCTTCATGTCAGCAAGGTATATCTGGAAGACTTCCAGTACCGGGATCTGAAGATCCGGGTGAAAAACGGAATGACGACGGAATACAGCTGCGCAAACTTTGAAGATCCGGCGATGGGAAAAAGATACGTGGAAGAAAACATCCTGTTCCACCATCCGTCCGTACCTGTGGGCGAATTCGCCATAGGCACGAATACCACAGCCTACAGGATCGCCCGCGAATACCGGATCGCGGACAAACTCCCGATACTGATCGCGGAAAAAATGGGGCCCCACTTCGCGTTTGGAGACACCTGCTACAGCTATCAGGAAGATACGGCGGTGTACAATCCGGACGGAAAAGAAATCATCGCCCGCGATAACGAACGCTCTGCCCTTCGCAAAACAGATCCGTCAAAGGCATACTTCGGATGCCACACAGACATCACGATACCATATGATGAACTCGGACACATACAAGTCATCCGCGCCGACGGAAGCACGATCCCCATTATAGAAAACGGGCGCTTCGTACTCCCCGGCACAGAAGAACTCAACCAGCCGCTCACCTAAATCAAAAAAACAAATTGCTTTACACCAGCAGTTGTGAGATAATTTTTCGGTCAAGAATCCATTCGTCACCGGTTCAGGTGATTCGATAAAAACAAAATACACATTCAGACTAAACTATACGGGAGGAAGAGAGTATGGCAAAAGTAGGCATTGTTATGGGAAGCGATTCTGATATGCCCGTCATGGCAAAGGCGGCAGACATGCTGGAAAAATTCGGCATTGATTATGAGATGACGATCATTTCCGCGCACAGAGAGCCGGATGTATTTTTTGAATACGCAAAGACAGCCGAGGAAAAGGGCTTTAAGGTGATCATCGCAGGAGCCGGAATGGCAGCTCATCTGCCCGGCATGTGCGCCGCGATTTTCCCGATGCCTGTCATCGGCATTCCGATGCACACAACTTCCCTTGGCGGAAGAGACTCTCTGTATTCCATCGTCCAGATGCCTTCCGGCATTCCGGTAGCCACAGTGGCCATAAACGGCGGAGCAAACGCGGGAATACTTGCGGCAAAGATCCTGGCGGTCTCCGATCCGGAGCTGCTTGGCAAGGTCAAAGCATATGCGGCTGAGCTGAAAGAACAGGTGGCTGCAAAGGACGCGAAGCTTCAGGAAACAGGATATAAAAATTATAAAAAGTAACGGTAAACAACAGCTTTTGAACAGGAGAATTTATTATGGCTATGGATTATAAGAGCGCAGGCGTCGATATCGAGGCCGGATATAAATCAGTAGAGCTCATGAAAGAGCACGTAAAAAACACGGTCCGTCCTGAAATGCTTGGCGGACTTGGCGGATTTGCAGGCGCATTCTCTATTGAAAAGTTCAAGGACATGGAAAAACCAACGCTTCTTTCCGGCACGGATGGCGTCGGCACAAAGCTGAAGCTGGCTTTCCTTATGGACAAACATGACACGATCGGAATTGACTGTGTGGCCATGTGCGTAAATGATATTGCATGCTCCGGCGGAGAACCGCTGTTCTTTCTGGACTACATAGCATGCGGAAAGAATTTCCCGGAAAAGATCGCCGAGATAGTGAAAGGCGTTGCAGACGGATGCGTCATGGCAGGTGCCTCTCTGGTAGGCGGAGAGACTGCGGAGATGCCGGGCTTTTATCCGCTGGACGAGTATGATCTGGCAGGATTTGCCGTTGGTATCGTGGATCAGAAGGACATGATCACGGGACAGGATCTGCAGGAAGGCGACGTGCTGATCGGCATGGCATCCTCGGGCGTACACAGCAACGGATTCTCGCTGGTAAGAAAAGTATTTGACATGACGCCGGAGGCTATGAACGTGTATTATGAAGAGCTTGACGCAAAGCTCGGCGACGCGCTCCTTGCTCCGACAAAGATCTATGTCAAAGCCCTCAAAGCCATCAAAGAAGCCGGCATCAAGATCAAAGCATGCAGTCATATCACAGGCGGCGGATTCTATGAAAATGTTCCGAGAATGCTGAAGGAAGGAACCCGCGCCGAGATCAGGAAAGACAGTTATCCGATCCCGAAGATCTTTGACATGATCCGGGAAAGCGGAGAAATCGAAGAGCAGATGATGTATAACACCTTTAATATGGGTATCGGAATGGTACTTGCCGTAGCACCGGAAGATGCAGCCGCAGCGAAGAAAGCTATCAAGGCAGCGGGCGAGTATCCTTATCAGATCGGCGTGATCAAAGCCGGAGAAAAGGGAGTCGATTTATGTTAAAAATGGCTGTTCTGGTTTCCGGCGGAGGAACAAATCTGCAGGCGATCATCGATGCTATAGATAACGGGACCATAAAAAATGCGGAAATCGCCGTAGTCATCAGCAACAATCCCGGAGTGAAAGCGCTTGAACGCGCGAAAAAGCACGGGATCGAAGCGCTGGTGATATCTCCGAAAAGTTTTGAAAAAAGAGCGGATTTCAACGATGCGCTTCTGGAAACGATCAATTCATACGGGGTGGATCTGATAGTTCTGGCGGGATGTCTTGTGATAATTCCGGAAAAAATGGTCAACGCCTACCCTAATAAGATCATCAATATCCATCCGGCGCTGATACCGTCATTCTGCGGCACAGGCTACTATGGCCTTAAGGTCCATGAGAGCGTGCTGGAACGCGGCGTAAAGGTCACCGGCGCAACGGTTCATTTCGTTGACGCGGGCACAGACTCAGGGCCGATCATTCTGCAGAAGGCTGTGGACGTGGAGGAGGGAGATACTCCAGAGATACTGCAGCGGCGCGTTATGGAGCAGGCAGAGTGGGTGATCATGCCAAAAGCGATCTCACTGATCGCAGAAGGCCGTGTATCTGTAGAAAACGGCAAGGTACATATAGAAAAAGAAAGGTAAAAAAATGAAGATTCTGATTATCGGAAGCGGCGGCCGCGAGCATGCCATTGCATGGAAAGTTGCTCAGAGCCCGAAAGCTGATAAAATATACTGTGCGCCGGGCAATGCGGGCATTTCCGAATATGCCGAGTGTGTTCCGATCGGCGCAATGGAATTTGACAGGCTTGCGGATTTTGCGAAAGAGAAAAAGATCGATCTGACGATCGTCGGAATGGATGATCCGCTGGTCGGAGGTATCGTAGATGTCTTTGAGAAGGAAGGCCTCCGTGTGTTTGGTCCGGCAAAAAATGCGGCCATCCTGGAAGGATCAAAAGCCTTTTCCAAGGATCTGATGAAAAAATACAATATCCCGACGGCTGCGTATGAAACATTTTATGACGCAAAGAGCGCGCTGGATTATCTGGAAACAGCCAGGTTTCCGATCGTTCTGAAGGCGGACGGTCTGGCTCTGGGAAAAGGAGTTCTGATCTGCAATACGCCGGAGGAGGCAAAGGCCGGCGTGAAGGAGATCATGGAAGATAAAAAATTCGGAACCGCCGGCGACAAGATGGTCATCGAAGAGTTTATGACAGGACGTGAAGTTTCGGTACTTTCATTTGTAGATGGAAAGATCGTAAAGACAATGGCTTCCGCCCAGGATCATAAGAGAGCTCTTGACGGAGATCAGGGCCTGAACACCGGAGGAATGGGAAATTTCTCTCCTACGCCATTCTATACGGATGAGATCGACGAGTATTGCCAGAAGAACATTTTCCAGCCGACTGTAGATGCGATGGCTGCCGAGGGACGTCCGTTCAAAGGAGTTATTTTCTTTGGTCTGATGCTGACAGAGGATGGTCCGAAGGTGCTGGAATACAACTGCCGCTTCGGCGATCCGGAAGCTCAGGTAGTACTTCCGAGAATGGAAAATGATATTATCGAAGTCATGGAAGCATGCATCGACGGAACACTGGATCAGATAGACCTTAAATTTAAGAAAGACGCATGTGTCTGTGTAGTTCTTGCGAGCGAAGGCTATCCGGTAGCCTACGAAAAAGGTTTCCCGATCACAGGATTTGAAAACTTCAAAGACAAAGACGGATACTACGTATTCCATGCAGGAAGCAAGTTCAATGACAAGGGCGAGATCGTCACGAACGGCGGACGTGTCCTTGGCGTAACAGCCCTCGGAAGCGATCTGAAGCAGGCCAGAGCCAACGCATATAAGGCTGTGGATTGGATCGATTTTGGAAATAAATATTATCGACACGACATCGGAAAAGCAATCGACGAGGCATAAAAAAGACGGACATGGTGCTCCTGCGCTATGTCCGTCTTTTAGGTAGTTGAGTAAATCCGGGGTGGAAAAAAATTTGTGAGCATTCAATCGTTCACATAATTTTATCACCCGAAATCTCACAATTACCTATGCGTTTTTATGGGAGTGAGACAAGAAATGAGAAGAATGGCAGAGCTGCTTCTTCAATGGTACGATCTTAATAAAAGAGATCTGCCCTGGAGAAACGATCCGTCGCCGTATCAGACATGGGTCTCGGAAATCATGCTTCAGCAGACGAGAGTGGAGGCTGTGCGCGGACACTACCTTCGTTTCATGCAGGAGCTTCCGGATATAAAAGCGCTTGCGGAAGCATCCGAGGATCAATATATGAAACTCTGGGAAGGACTGGGCTATTACAGCAGAGTCAGGAATCTGCACAAAGCCGCGGTCGATATCATGGAAAACCATGATGGCAGAATGCCGGAGTCATCTGAAGAGCTCATAAAGCTGTCCGGGATCGGCCCCTATACTTCCGCTGCGATCGCGTCCATTGCTTTCGGAGAAAAAGTTCCCGCTGTAGACGGAAATCTTCTCCGTATTTTTGCAAGGATCTGTTTTTACGATGAAAATATAAAAACGGATGCGGCAAAAAAAGCGGCAGAGGAGTATTTTCTGCAGCTGATGGGCGGCGGGGAAAACGGCAGGGCCGGCGATCTGAACCAGGCACTGATGGATCTCGGAGCCGGCGTCTGTCTGCCAAACAGTACGCCTCTTTGCGGAAAATGCCCGTGGGCGTCTTTTTGCGAAGCTCACCGCCGCGGAAAGGAGATGGAGCTTCCGGTGATGCCGGAGAAAAAGGCAAGGAAGAAAGAAAAATACACAGTCTTTGTCATCTGGCATGAGGGAAGGGCCGCTCTCAGAAAACGTCCGGCCAAAGGACTTCTGGCAGGGCTTTATGAATTTCCTAATACCGAAGGGCATCTGGATGAGAACGCTGCTCTTGGATATGTGCAGACGCTTGGATTCCATCCTCTGCGTATCCGCAGGCTTCCGGAGGGACGTCATATCTTCACTCATAAAGAGTGGGAAATGATCGGCTATGAGATCTTTGCGGATGAACTGCGGGAAGCGCCGGAAGGACGGTCAAAGGAAGAAATATTTATGGCGGCGCCGGAGGAAATAAAGGACACGTATTCCGTCCCATCGGCTTTCGCGATATATCAGGAATACGTCAGATAAGGGGATCGATCAGAAAGCTGCAGCGCGCGATAACGGGCAGAAATAACATCAGGAAATATTTGATGGAATTAAAAACGGAGTATGAAAAATGATTGAGAATACGGAAAAAACAAAAACCGGCATCGTCCTTGAGGGCGGCGCCATGCGCGGAATGTTTACCGGCGGCGTGCTGGATGTAATGATGGAAAATGGTATCACGTTTGACGGCGCGGCCGGCGTATCAGCAGGCGCGGTGTTTGGATGTAATCTGAAATCGAAACAGATCGGAAGGGCAATACGCTATAATTTACGTTTCTGCAATGAGTGGAGATATTGCAGTATTCGTTCCCTTCTGCTGACCGGAGATATGTTTGGCACGGACTTTTGCTATAATAAGCTTCCTTATGAACTGGATATTTTTGATATGGTTACATTCAGGAATAATCCTATGGAATTTTATGCGGTCGCCACAGATCTGGACACGGGAAAAGCTGTCTATCATAAGTGTAAGACCGGAGGCGGAGAAGATATGGACTGGTTCAGAGCGTCAGCATCCATGCCGATCGCTTCAAGGCCCGTAAAGATCCGGGATATGAGCCTGCTGGACGGCGGTATGTCTGATTCAATACCTCTGCGTTTCATGGAATATAAAGGCTATCACAAAAATGTCGTAGTTCTGACCCGCTCCTATGAATACATAAAAGAAAAAAGCAGACTCATGCCGGTACTGAAAGCGGCTCTTCGGAAATACCCGAACGCTGTCAAAGCAATGGAGACCAGACACATCCGATACAATAAAACAGTAGAGTATATAAAACGAAAAGAGGAGAAAGGGGAGATTTTTGTCATCCGACCGGCGGCGGAACTCAACATAGCTCCCACAGAACGGGATCCCGGAGAACTGATACGGGTCTATGAAACAGGACGTAATATCATGACAGGACGGCTTGACGCGCTGAAAGAGTATCTTTCAATCTCCCATCTGAGTTGAGCCTCCGGCGGATCGCAGAGCTGCGCACAGGAAGACGCACAAGCGCGTCGCGCAACTCGCGCGCGATCAGAGACCGCGATTGAAAATAGAAGCGGCGCGTTTTTTGATCCCGGAGCGGGGAGATAACGGACGGAATCCATTTATGACGGGATCATAAAATGGAGTTATAAATACGCTAAAAAGAATGAAAAAATGAGTTGACAAGCAAGGTTTTGGATGATATTATTATTGAGCGAGTTGCGGGAAAGCAAATGCGGGGTCTTAGCTCAGCTGGGAG
>DFHP01000013.1:1377-6891 GCA_002371335.1 Eubacterium sp. UBA3720 | reverse complement strand
AGAAGTTCTAATGCTTGTGCAGATTGTTTGAATCAGTCACACAAATTTCCCATCCTACTGAGTTTTGCAATTACCTGGTACTCATGTCATAAAAAGGAGGAGCTCGCTTGGCGGTTTTTGTTTTTGATATAGATGATACTTTGTATCGCAGAGGAGACGCGTATCTTTGTGCCTATCACAAGGTGATCGGCGCGATCCCGGGGGTTGATGATGATACAGTGATCCGTGTCAGCAGACATTGGAGCGATCTGGAGTTTGACAGGTACGGCAGAGGCGAGATCAGCATGGAAGAGATGAATATCCTTCGGGTACAGCATACCTATCATGAATTCGGTATCGAGGTTTCAGAGGAACGGGCAAAGCGTTTTCAGGATGCGTATAAGCAGGCGCAGAGCGATATGCAGCTTCTGCCTGAAATGAGGGAGACACTGTTATATCTGAAAAAGAAGAAGATAGTTACCGGGGTGCTGTCAAACGGAGAGTCGGCGCATCAGCGGTTTAAATACCATTCACTGCATCTGGAGGAGCTGATCCCGGAGGAGAACGTACTGGTGTCCGGAGATATCGGCATTACGAAGCCGGATCCGAAAATATTCCGTGTTTTTGAGGAAAGGACAGGAGCGCCTCGGGATGAGTACTGGTTCGTGGGAGACAGTCCGGAGAATGATATGGACGGAGCCGCGGCAGCGGGATGGCATTTTATATGGATACGATGGGAGGATCAATACCCGGAGAACCATAACAGAAGAACCAGGATAAAAGCAGATCATATCCTTCGGGGAACGGACGGCATTCTCGAGATCGTCAGAGAGATCGTCGGATAAAAAAACGGATACGAAGAGGCAGAAGAATTTTGGAAGAGAAATGGAGGAAACGATGGGTCCTATAGACAAACTTAGAAATCATGAAAAAAAGGTTTACTCCCGTGTGGATCAGATTCCTTCCGGAAAGGCGTCGGAAAAGCTTACAAAAGGTTGTCTGGTGCTTGAGGGAGGAGCATTCCGGGGGCTCTATACCCAGGGCTTTCTGGACGCGTTGATGATCAGCGATATCAATATGGAGTGTGTCATTGGGGTTTCCGCGGGAGCACTCTCCGGAATGAATTATGTGGCCGGACAAATCGGCAGGTCAGGGAGGGTAAATCTGACATATCGTCACGACAGCCAGTATGTAGGGGCAAAGGCGCTGGCCCATCGCCACAGTATTCTGGATGTCAGCTTTCTTACGGAAGACAGAGGTATATTTGAACCGCTGGATGAGGAAAGGTTTTACAGAAAAGAACAGAGGTTTATCGCAGTCGCTACGGATTGTCTGACAGGCAGACCGCTTTATCTGGAAAAAGGAAAGTGCAGCAATGATGTTCTGATGAAAGGTATAGAAGCGTCGGCTTCAATGCCGTATATTACGCCGATGGTCGATGTGGGAGGCACGCCCTGTCTGGATGGAGGATGCTCCTGCAAGATCCCGTATGAATGGGCTCTTGGAGAAGGGTTTGAAAAAATAATCGTGCTCCGTACCCGAAACATAGAATATAGAAAGAAGGAAAAGAAATCTTCACTGGCGGCCAGAGTCTATAAAAAGTATCCGGAGTTTGCCCGGGCGCTGGAAAACAGCAATCAGGATTATAACAGACAATGTGACGAGATCGAGCAGCTTCATAAAGAAGGAAGATTGTACAGAGCAGCCCCGTCGGGTCCGGTCATGGTAGGAAGAGTTGAGAAGGACGTAGAGAAACTCGGAGAACTCTACTGGCTGGGATACCGGGAGTGTATGGAAAAGCTGGACGAACTAAGAGAATATCTGGGTTGAAACCCGCCTGATCTTACAGACATAGATATTAATAATCATTATTGTGATTGTGTGTGCTGGTGTGTTAGAATTATTTATTGTAATAAATTGTTGGCAGTTAACGCGTATCAGACGAAAGGAATTGGCAGAATGAGAGAATTGATATACGTTGTTGCTACAGCGCAGGGACTTCATGCAAGACCGGCGGCGTTGTTGGCACAGTGTTGTGTGGAGCTGAAAAGCACAGTAACAGTTAAGGCTAACGGAAAGACGGCTGAAGGAAGCAATGTGCTTCAGCTTCTCAGCCTGAATGCGAAAGAGGGCGATGAAGTTACGGTCAGAGCGGAAGGTCTGGACGAAGAAGAAGCGATAAAAAAGATCTCGGAGATCCTCAAGTTCAGATATGAGGGATCAAGCCGTTCGGATACATTGAAGATTGCTTTCTTCGGAACTAAGGATTATGACAGGACTTTCTTTGACGGACTTGTCCGTGAAAAAGTCGAAGGCGGCTATAACGTGGATATTGATTATTATTCCGTCCGTCTGACCGGGGAAACGGCATTTCTGGCAAAAGGCCACGAAGCTGTCTGCATATTTGTTAATGATGAGGCGCCGGCGTCCGTTATTAATGTACTGGGAGAAATGGGAGTCCGGCTTATCCTTCTCCGGTGCGCAGGATTTAACAACGTAGATCTGAAGGCTGCGGAGAAGCATGGGATAACTGTTCTCCGCGTACCTGCCTATTCACCTTTTGCGGTCGCAGAGCATGCGATGGCGATCCTGCAGCAGGCGAACCGCCGGCTTCATAAAGCATATAATAAAGTCAAAGATAACAATTTTGCTCTGTCGGGCCTTCTGGGACTGGACCTTCATAATAAAACGGCGGGAATCCTCGGAACAGGCAGGATCGGACAGTGTATGGCTCAGATCTGTAAAGGATACGGAATGAATGTGATAGCATGGGATGCGTTTCCTTCACAGGCTCTTGTCGATAATGGTCTTCTGACATACGTATCGAAAGAGGAGCTTTTCCGGAAATCCGATCTGATATCCCTGCATGCGCCTTTGGTCATGGGCGAAGGAGGAACGTATCATCTGCTGAACAGAAAGACCATGGGACAGATGAAAGACGGAGCCATGCTGGTAAACACGTCCCGGGGACCTCTCATTGATACTGAAGCGCTGATACATTATCTGGAGCAGGGAAAATTCCATGCAGTGGCTCTCGATGTGTACGAGGGAGAGGATGATAACGTATATAATGACCGGTCCGAGGAACCTCTTGTAAATGACGTGACTGCCAGGCTGCAGAGATTTCCGAATCTGGTAATGACTTCCCATCAGGCCTTCTTTACCAGGGAGGCGCTGCAGGCGATAGCCGTAACAACGATGGAAAACGTCCATAATTATATGGAAGATCTGGATTATGGAGCAGCTTTGGTAAAGTAAGAAATAAAAGCTTCCCGCCTGGTATTACTGAAACAGTCTTATCATGAAGCGGGAAGTTTTTATAAGAAACAAAATATTGCCAAAATATTGCCGGGGTCCGGAGAATGATATTGGAGATGAAGGAGGAATCAATATGCTGCCAAAAGATCCGAATATGCTGCTGAGCTTTATCAATACACAGCTTCGTGACAGAGGCTGCTCTCTCGATGAGGTGGCTGCCTGTTACTGTGTTCTGGTCGATGAGATCACGGAAAAGCTGGAAAAGGCCGGATTTCATTATGACGAGGAACTTCGCCGTTTTCTCAGGTGACTTCGGGCGGCATGTATAAGTTTTTTTAATTATAGGTTTTGCATCCTGCCAAAAGATGATACAATAATCTGTGATTTAACCACTTTTTGGTAACTCTCGGGGGGATGCATGCGCTGCATACAGAAAAGCGGCAATGCTGCCGTGCGGCGGCGTGCAAAGTCCTCATGCGGACTATGTACTTAACGCTCCCGGGAGGATCGTTGAGTATGCAATGTTATATACAGACAAAGGAGAAATAGTAAATGAAACAGAAACCAGTGGTTTTGATGGTATTAGATGGCTACGGCCTTTCAGATAACCATGAAGCAAATGCAGTTTACATGGCTAAGACGCCGGTAATGGATAAGCTTATGGCAGAGTGTCCGTTCCAGAAGGGCTATGCTTCAGGACTTGCCGTTGGTCTTCCGGATGGTCAGATGGGAAACTCAGAGGTCGGCCATATGAATATTGGTTCCGGAAGAGTCATCTATCAGGATCTGACGCTGATCACAAAGTATATCAATGATGGCGTTTTCTTCAAAAACGAGGAGCTTCTCCGGGCTATCAATAACTGTAAGGAGCATAATTCTGATCTGCATCTCTGGGGACTTCTTTCTGACGGAGGCGTTCACAGTCATAACACACATCTGTATGCGCTTCTTGAAATGTGTAAAAGAGAGGGACTGGAGAATGTTTATATTCACCCGTTCTACGACGGAAGAGATACTCCGCCGGCTTCGGGTAAGGGTTATCTGGAGGAGCTGATCGCAAAGGCGAACGAGATCGGCGTGGGAAAGGTAGCTTCCATGTCCGGACGTTATTACGCGATGGACAGGGATAATAACTGGGACCGTATCCAGATGGCGTATGATTCACTGGTGCTTGGAGAAGGAGTAAAGGCTGCAGATCCGGTACAGGCAATGCAGGATTCCTATGATAATGGAGTGACGGATGAGTTTGTCCTGCCGACGGTTATCACAGATGAAGAAGGAAAGCCGCTTTCACTTGTAAAGCCGAATGATTCAGTTATCTTCTTTAACTTCAGACCGGACCGTGCCCGTGAGATAACCAGAGCGTTCTGTATGACAGATGATGATATCGCGGCCATGCCCGGCTCCTCCGACGATACGAAATGTATCAAATATCTGAAGAGAGCGAACGGATTCATGCCGCTGGTATATGTATGCTTCAAGGATTATGATGAGACGATCCCGAATAAATACGTTGCTTTCAAGAAAGAAGAGATCGTAAACACATTCGGAGAATATCTGGCTAAGCTCGGACTTCGTCAGCTCAGGATCGCGGAAACAGAGAAGTATGCACACGTAACATTCTTCTTTAACGGCGGTCTTGAAGAGCCTAATAAAGGAGAGGACAGAGTCCTTGTAAACTCTCCAGCGGTAGCCACATACGATCTTCAGCCTGAGATGAGCGCGCCTGAGGTTAGCGAGAAGCTGGACGCTGCGATCACATCCGGCGATTACGATGTGATCATTATTAACTTTGCCAACCCGGATATGGTAGGCCATACAGGCGTTCTCGAGGCGGCGATCAAAGCTGTGGAGAGGATCGATCAGTGTGTAGGCGCGGCAGTAGAGGCCGTAAAGAAGATGGACGGAGTTCTGTTTATATGCGCTGATCACGGAAATGCGGAGCAGATGATCAATGCGGAGACAGGTCAGCCGCATACTGCCCACACTACAAATCCTGTACCGTTTATTCTTTATAACTATGATGATTCATATACATTGAAAGAGGGAGGACGTCTCTGCGATATCGTTCCTACGCTTCTGGAGGTAATGGATATAGAGCAGCCCGCTGAAATGACCGGCCAGTCGCTGCTTGTAAAAAAATAAGCAAATAATATATCAGGCGGACTGAGGATTATCTTCGGACCGCCATTTTAATGTCATAGGAAATTGCGTCGATTTCCTATGACAGAAACCCTCCGGAGGATGCACACACCGCACAGAGGAAGGCAGCTGCGC
>DFHP01000013.1:0-1275 GCA_002371335.1 Eubacterium sp. UBA3720 | reverse complement strand
CTCCCCTCAAGATTGAGGGGCTGGAGGAATTGAAGTCCGCTCGCGGACTTTGTTCTGTCATAGGAAATTGCGTCGATTTCCTATGACAGAAACCCTCCGGGGGATGCACACGCCGCACAAAGGAAGGCAGCTGCGCTGCCGTGCGGTGGCGCGCAAAGTCCGGTTCGCTCCCCTCAAGATTGGGGGGCTGGAGGAATTGAAGTCCGCTCGCGGACTTTGATCTACGCTAAAGCCCGCTCAGTTATCCATGTATAAAATTCTTCGGGATGCAGACGATGCGCAAAGCAATGTACATTAAAATAAAACTTGACAATTCAGTAATAGTAGTATAAAATTCAGATGAATAAATATTATCAATCACAGTATTATTAATGTGATACAGCTATTGAAATACGTGTAATTGGTTATCAATACTATCTCCTAAATATGTCCTTTGTCATTGTCAAAAATGTTAAGTGATATCGACTGAGGATAACCAAGTTCCCCTTTCTTCAAGGGAGTTACCTGAACCGCTCCCCTGAAAGCAGAAATATTTTCGGATATTTCTGACCATACTCTTTGTTTCCGCCAAAACATTGAGTTAATTGCAAGAGCCGGGCATTGCCCGGCTCTTTTTGTGTCATAGAGTCATAGGAAATTACGATCATTTCCTGTAATACGATCCTTCGTACTTGACAAAAGCAGAAGGTTAGTATACCCTAATTTAATAAGGTTAACCGTAACAAACCGATTATTTGGAGAAGATAAGTATGGCGGGTGTTATTGATTATCAGAAAATGGCCGAAGAGGTGGGACAGCTTCATATTGGTTTTTCAAAGATGTTTCATTTCGAGGAATCGTTTCTGATTCACGGAAGCGACAGGATCCTTATATGGATGGATCAGAAGAATGATACCGTTTACGCGACTGATATTGTAAATCAGTTCAGCCTGTCTCCGGGACGTGTGGCGAATATTGTAAAACAGCTGGAGCTGAAAAAGCTGATCCGCAGAGTGCGGGATGAGAAAGATCTCAGAAGGTACAAGATCGAGCTGACAGAACAGGGGAAAAGAAAAGCAAAAGAGAGCTGGGAGGCCGTCGTTGGAGGATACGCGGCGCTGTTTGAAAAAATGGAAGCGGAGGATGTGGATAATATGCTGCATCTGATGAAAAAGCTGGCGTCTCTATAACATGATGCGGGAAGTTTTTATAAAGAAAACAGCAGTGCAGAATGACAGGGCATTCACATTACAGGATAATGTGGATGCCTTTTTGTTGTGTCACAGTAAAAATAAA
>DFHP01000084.1 GCA_002371335.1 Eubacterium sp. UBA3720 | reverse complement strand
TGATTTCGTCAATCGTTAGTATACAGGTAAATCCACGTTGCTACAAATGGGAGGTCACTTCATATTATCTATGACAGAACAAAGTCCGCGAGCGGATTTCAACTCCCAGCCCCTCAATCTTGAGATGAGCGAACCGGACTTTGCGCGCCGCCGTACGGCAGCGCAGCTGCCTTCCTTTGTGCGACGTGTGCATCTCCCGGAGGGTTTCGTTTCACAGGAAATTGACAAAATTTCCTGTGAAATGAAAAATGCCGGCGAAGCGAATCAGACCCGATTCCTGAATCAGGAAACGTATCTTTTCCGCAGCGCCGGCATCTGCCGTCAATGCTGTATTGCAAATCTTCTTTATTAAAAATGAGCGTTTACTATCTTTCCCGCTGTAATATGTGCTTTTTTTCTGTCGGCAAGAGAAACATGTACTTGCTTTCTCACAGCCTGCGGGATCTGTGATTTATCGGAAGGCTGTCTTCTCACAGCCCTCGGAATCCATATGTTTGATAAATACATTGCAGCCGAAATGGCCGTTCCTATCGCCCAGCCGATCGGATATGCGTAGCACACGCCGGCAAAACCGATCTTCGGAACAAGGATATACGCCAGCGCGACACGAAGGAACAGATCCGAAAACGTGGTAAGCATGAAGGATCCCATCGCGCCTCCGCCGCGGAGTACACTGTCGCAGCAGTTTTTCACTCCCAGCAGCGGATAAAACGGAGCAACGATCAGCAGGTATTCCATTCCCACGGAAAGCACAATATTATGTGCATTTGCTCCCAGAAACAGCGTAAGGATCTGTCGTCCCGCCCCAAAGAACAGGACAATAACTCCCGCGATCACGATCTCCGACATGATTACACAGTCCCGCACTCCCTGTCGGACTCTTTTGATATCATGGGCGCCGATATTCTGTGCGGCAAATCCTGAAAGCGCATTAGGCAGCGCGTTCATTACCATGATCGCAAAGGTGGAAACCTTAAGCGCAGCGGAAAAACCCGCTACAGCGCTGGAGCCCAGAGGATTTATCAGTCCCTGTACGCAGAAGACTCCTACTGAAACAAAGGATTGCTGACAGATCGACGGGATTGCGATATAAGCCATTTTCTTCAGCAGGTTCACATCAAATAACGCAGACTTTTCACCCGCTTCCATCCTTGAGATCTCCTTTACCAGCGTGACCACGGCCAGAAGAGAAGAAATCCCCTGTGCAATGAGCGTAGCCCAGCCGACGCCGGCGATGCCCATATCCAGGAAACGTACAAAAACAATATCCAGCACTACATTAAACGTTGTGGAAAAAGCCAGGAAATACAGCGGCGTCCGGCTGTTTCCAAGTCCGTTGAATATAGCTGTGGCCGTGTTGTACAGAAACAGAAACAGGAGTCCTGCTATGTATATTCTCAGGTAGATCATCGTCGGCCCAAAAATGCTTTTCGGCGTTTTGATCAGATGCATGAGCCACGGGCAGGCAAGTTCTCCGATCAGAGTAAGCGCGATTGCCGCCGTGACAAGTGTGATTACCGCCGTATTGATCGCTCTGCGCATTTTCACATACTCATGGGCGCCGAAAAGCTGCGAAATAACCACGGAACAGCCCACGCTCGCGCCGGAAGCCACCGCAATGAATAAAACAGTGATCGGATAAGCCGCGCCCGTAGCTGCAAGCGCGTCAACACCCAGAAACCTTCCTGCAATGACACTGTCCGCCAGATTATAAAGCTGCTGAAAGACCATGCTAAGCAGCAGCGGGATCACGAACTTTAATAAGATCTTAAACGGCGAACCCTTCGTCATATCATTTACCATAACAACAATACCTCTTTCTCTATTAATCAAAAAGTATTGTATCACCATCTGAAGGCAACAGATAAACAATATGCATAAATTTTATTTATATTTTTTGTGCATATTGCTAGTGCAACCGGGGACGGAGGCGCGTTCCGCTTTTTCAGCCTCCATTCTTGCTGACATTCCCGAAAGCGGAACTTGCCTCCGTCCCCGGTTACGTTGAAAGCGGAACTTGCCTCCGTCCCCGGTTACGTTTGCATAAAAAAACAGCCTTCCAGCTTTTGTGTCACTGGAATGGCTGTCTTTTTATGTCGCGTTCAGAATACCGGTTGAACGTTCAGTTTTTTCTGTCAGTAAGGATTGCCTGAGATTATTTGAGATTATTTATAATCAGCTACGTTTTCAGCTGTTACAGTCTCAAATGGTACCCACATTACGTATTCATTGTCCTCAGCGAGTTCATAGTTTGTTCCCTCGTTGATAGGCTTGCCCTCGAGCATGTTAACTGCTGCCTGGAGAGATCCGCTTCCCTGTCCCTGAGGATCCTGGAATACTGTCATGGACATGTCTCCGTTCTCGATTGCCTCTGCGCCGTCTGCTGTACAGTCAACGCCTACGATCTGGTAATCTTTAGGATCCATGCCTGCTGCCTTCAGAGCCTCTACAGCGCCAAGTGCCATAGCGTCGTTGTTCGCGATGATAGCGTCGAACTCCTCTACTCCCAGAAGCGGGGAGATCATATCCTGTGCTGTCGCACGGTCATAATCTGCTACCAGCGGGTTTCCTGCTACGTTGTTGCATTTGATTCCGTTCTCTTCCAGAGTAGCGATAACGCCCTCGGAACGCTGCTCGGAGTGGATCAGGCCCAGAGTTCCTTTAAGAAGGATGTAATTAAGCTCTGTCTTGTTATTATCCTTGCACCACTGAGCCAGGTACTCGCCCTGTCTCTGTCCTGCTTCAAGGTTGTCAGATGCAACCATACATGCGTTCTCGTTCAGACAGGAAAGATCTGATGGAGCGATGTTTACGAATACGACCTTCATGTCGCCTGCTGCCTCGATACACTGAGGAGCTGTCTCGGAGTCGATCAGGTTAACGATAACCGCGTCGTCGCCACCGTTTGCGGAAGCCTCGATGTACTGAAGCATCTTATTTGTATCGTTGTTAGCGTCCTGTGCCGCGAAGGAAACGCCGTACTGTGACGCCTGACTGGAAATAGCCTGCTCTACGGAGCTTCTGAACTCATCACGGATGGACATTACCAGAGTCATGCTGTATTTAGCATCTCCTGAAGGTGCTGCTGCTGTGGAAGCTGCAGCTGTCTCTTTTGCGTCAGAAGCAGCTGTACTTCCTGAAGAAGAGCTTCCGCATCCTGCCATCATTGCCATTGCCATTGTACCTGCTAATAATCCGGCAACTAATCTTTTTTTCATAATTTTCTCCTTTTTGCCTGTAAATTACCCTCTTGTAACACATAGTTCTGATAAGAATGCACTTCCCATCAGGTTTGTAAATTGATCGGGCTCCGTTAAAACGCACCCCCTGCATTTTCCGCGAAGCCGCCCGACCTGCAGTCAGGACCATCAATTTTACGAGACCGGTACTCTTTCGTTCATGGTATTAATATAACCGACCACGTTCGATCTCTCAATATCCCATGTTGCTTATTAATTGTCTGTTTTTGCTTTTTGTTCCTCCGGACAAACCGGATCATAGTCATTACGAGACGGGTCTTCTTTCATTAATATTCTAAAAAAGATTAGTTTTGCTGATTTTTGCACAATTAGTACTTATATGATTTTGCTGTTTTGTACAAACATGCCACGGCCCTTTTCT
>DFHP01000079.1:13971-28360 GCA_002371335.1 Eubacterium sp. UBA3720 | reverse complement strand
ATATGAATTTATATGGTGAGATCCAGAAGCTGACGGAATATGGGATACTGGCCGGTCTGATCAGGGAAGAAGACAGGACATACACTATCAATCAGTACCTTGATCTTTTCAGACAGGATGATTTCAGGGAACAGGATATTTCCGGTGAAGAGATCATTCTTGAGGATATCCTGGAGAATCTGATGAAGGAGGCTTATGCTCTGGGCATCATGAAAAGTTATGACATCGTGACAAAGGATCTTTTTGACACGAGGCTTATGGGAATCCTGACGCCAAGACCGAGTCAGGTGATAAAAGTGTTCCGCGATCTGTATTCCGTGGACGGAACGGCAGCAACAAAGAGATTCTATGAATTCAGCCAGGATACGAACTATATCCGGAGAGAGCGGATAAAAAAGGATGTCAAATGGCAGGTTCAAAGCCGGTACGGCGTTATGGACATTACGATCAATCTTTCGAAGCCGGAAAAGGATCCGAAAGCCATCGCCGCGGCGAAGAACGCAAAACAGAGCGGATATCCCAGGTGTCAGCTTTGCATGGAAAACGAAGGTTACGCGGGCCGCATGAATCATCCGGCGCGTCAGAATCACAGAGTCATTCCGATCAGGATAAACAACAGCAGCTGGGGATTTCAGTATTCGCCGTATGTTTATTACAATGAGCATTGCATCGTGTTTAACAGTCAGCATGTGCCCATGAAGATCGACAGGAGCACGTTTGTAAAGCTGTTTGACTTTGTAAGGCAGTTCCCGCATTACTTCCTGGGCTCCAACGCGGATCTTCCGATCGTGGGAGGATCGATCCTGTCACACGATCATTTTCAGGGCGGAAACTATGAATTTGCAATGGCGCGGGCGCCGTATGAGGAGAAATTTATGATACCGGGTTTTGAAGATGTGGAAGCCGGCATCGTAGAATGGCCGCTTTCGGTCATCCGCATTCGCCATAAAGATGAGAACCGTCTGATCGACCTGGCGGAGCATATTCTGGAGAAATGGCGCGGGTACACGGATGAGGCCGCATTCGTGTTTGCGGAGACCGAAGGAGAGCCTCACAATACGATCACGCCGATCGCAAGGAAAAGGGACAGCGTGTATGAGCTGGACCTTGCTCTGCGGAATAATATTACTACCGAAGAATATCCGCTGGGTGTTTTTCATCCCCACCCGGAGTATCACCATATCAAAAAAGAGAATATCGGCCTGATCGAGGTCATGGGTCTCGCAGTGCTTCCGGCGCGGCTGAAGGAAGAGCTGGAGCTTCTGGGCAGATGCATGGTGCAGGGCAAAAACGTAAATGACGAGCCGGGCCTGGAAAAGCACGCTGATTGGGCGAAGGCGGTCCTTGAGAAATATAAAGCCGCGGACATCAGGATCACAGACGAAAATGTCCGGGACATCCTTAAAGAGGAAGTGGGACAGGTATTTGTCCATGTGCTGGAGGATGCGGGCGTGTTTAAGAATACAGAAGAAGGACGCCGGGCGTTCAGAAGATTTATCTCAGTGTTGTGAGGAAAAATACATGATCATTCCAAAATATTATGAAGATCCCCATATGCTTCATGAAAATACGATGCCTGACAGGGCTTATTATATCCCGGCTTCGGTGCCGATGGATACGCTGGTGGAACACAGAGAGGATTCTGACCGTTTCATGCTGTTGAACGGGAAGTGGAAATTCCGTTATTTTGAAAGTATCTATGATCTGACTGAGGCCTTTTATGAATCCGGCAGCAGCAGGGAGGGATTCAGGGACGTGGAAGTGCCCGGCATGTGGCAGATGTACGGCGTTGACAGACATCAGTATACGAATTTTCGTTATCCGTTTCCGGCAGACCCGCCGTATGTGCCGGTAGATAATCCCTGCGGAGCGTACGAACGTATTTTTGACTACAGAAAGGATGCGGGGGCGCCGAGGGCGTTCCTGGAGTTTGAGGGCGTGGATTCCTGCTTTTATGTGTGGCTGAACGGCAGCTACGTGGGTTACAGCCAGGTATCCCATTCCCTTGCCGAATTCGAGGTGACCGGGCTTATCCGGGAGGGAGAAAACCGGCTGAACGTGCTAGTGTTGAAATGGTGCGACGGAAGCTATCTGGAGGATCAGGATAAGTTCCGGATGTCCGGTATCTTCCGGGATGTGTATATTCTGAAACGTCCGGAAAATTTTATTTACGATTATTTTATCCGCACCGAACTGAAGCCGGAGGAAAAAAAGGC
The DNA here is from genome assembly GCA_002371335.1 of Eubacterium sp. UBA3720. Classification (GTDB taxonomy): domain Bacteria; phylum Bacillota; class Clostridia; order Lachnospirales; family Lachnospiraceae; genus DFHP01. The sequence goes on along the minus strand of DFHP01000079.1, from coordinate 26,144 downwards.
CTGTATCCGCATAGAAACAAAATATGCCGGCGGCGTTCTTCCGGTTCGGGCTGTATTGTATGATCCTGAAGGAAAGAAGATCTCGGATTTTGTTTACAGGAATGAGGGAATAGCGGAGATTACGAACCCGGTGCTCTGGAGCAGCGAAACGCCTGCTTTATATAAGCTGGTGCTTCACACAGAGAATGAGTGTATTGTGGAGAGAGTGGGATTAAGAGAAATCCGCATTCAGGACAATATGGTCTTTGTGAACGGGCAGAGGGTCAGATTCCATGGCGTGAACAGGCATGATTCCGACCCGGAGACCGGCTATGTCATCGATGTTCCACGGATGAAAAAGGATCTGGCAATGATCAGCCGGTTTAATTTTAACGGTATCCGCACCAGCCACTATCCGAACGCGCCGATGTTTTATCAGCTCTGTGACGAATATGGCTTTTTTGTCATCGATGAAGCGGACAATGAAAGCCACGGTCCGTGGCAGCTTTATTACAAAGACGGCTCCATAGAGGAGCGCAGCCGCCGCTGGAATGAGCTTCTGACAGATAATCCCGAATATAACGAGGCTATTCTGGACAGAGTGATGAAAATGGTCCACAGGGACAAAAACAGGCCCTGCGTAGTCATGTGGTCCATGGGAAACGAGGGCGGATACGGCTGCGGCATAGAGAACGCTCTGGCCTGGACGAAAAACTTTGACAGCAGCCGTCTGACCCATTATGAGAGTGCCTTCCACAAAGGAAGGAACATAGATTATGATTATGATGATCTGGATGTGTACAGCAGAATGTATCCTTCTATCCCCGAGATACATGAATACTTTGCCGGAGATCCGGATAAACCTTTTATCATGTGCGAATATTGTCATTCCATGGGCAACGGCGCGGGCGACTATGAAGATTACTTTCAGGTGATGGATAAGTATCCGGGCTTATGCGGCGGGTTCGTATGGGAATGGTGCGATCACGCCGTCCTTGAGGATGGTAAATACCTTTACGGCGGCGACCACGGAGAGTTTCCGCATGACGGTAACTTTTGCGTGGACGGCCTGGTATGCCCGGACCGCAGGCCGCATACGGGACTGTATGAGTTCAAAAACGTTCACCGCCCTCTGCGAGTGGTTTCCTGGCGTACAGACGGTGACGGGGTCATTGTAAGGCTGAAGAATTATATGAATTTTCTGCGGCCGGCGGAGTTTCTGACAACATCCTTTGAGGTTGGCTGCGGCGGAAGAACTGTAATAAGCGGAAGAATAGCTGACGGTCAGATGCCGGAAATACTGCCGGGAAAGACAGGGGAGCTCAGGATCCCGCTTGCGGAAGTTTTTTCTGAGGAAAAATTCCCGGCCGGTGATAAAATAACGAAATTATCGAATGGACCATTTTTTCCGGAGAACGACGATCCTGAAACGTCCGCAGCAGCACCTGTCTCTCCTGAGGACGATGACATTCCCGCAGGGAAACGTGTGTTCCTGAAGCTTGTCTACACACTGCGGAAAGAAGATGCGCTGCGTCCGGAAGGTCACGAACTGGGATTTGATGAGCTGGAGCTGGAACATGATTTTTTCAGGAGCATGACGGTTGAAAAAGAAGAGCATGAACACAGCTCCGTTAAGAGAGAAGGCGGGGAAGCTTCAGATGTACTTAACGTTAACACGATAACATCAGAGAAAGCATGCTCCGGACAGGAGCGGGAAGACGGCCGGCGCCGCAGGCTTTACGTAGATGAAGATGACTGCAGCCTCGTGATCACAGGAAGGGGAACAAAAGAACCGGCGTTACCGGATCAGGGAGATATAACCGGAATAAGGCGTGAAGCTGCGGCGGAAGAGGAAAAGGTCGATTTTGTATATACCTATGATAAACGTACCGGGCTTTTTCGTCACCTGACAGCAGGGGGAAAGGATTTTCTGGACCGTCCCATGGAGATCAATCTCTGGCGAGCACCGACAGATAATGACATGTATCTGAAGCAGAGATGGTACGAAGCAATGTATGACCGGGCCGCGGCGAGAGCTTACGGAACGGAGTACACCCAGACCGCGGAGGGAATAGAGATAAGATCACATATAGGAGTGACAGCGGTATCTGTACAGAGGATCATGGATATTCAGGCGGTGTGGAAGGTCGGCGCCTCAGGAAGAATATCCCTGACCATGGATGTGAAAAAAAATCCGGAGTTTCCGGAACTTCCCAGGTTCGGACTGCGTCTTTTCCTGCCGGAGGAAATGAAGCGTGTGAGCTATTTTGGCCTGGGACCCCGGGAGAACTATCAGGATAAACGAAGAGCTGCGTACCATGGTTTTTTCACGACAGATGTGGAAAAGATGCATGAAGACTATCTGAAGCCGCAGGAAAACGGAAGCCGTTCAGACTGCAGCCTGGTGATCTTGGAGAAGGATCCGGAAAGGCCAAAAGACGGATTAAAAGATGGATCCGGGCATGCTATAATAAAGGCGTGGTCGGATGAGAGAAGAAGTTTTTCTTTTAATGCTTCTGTCTTCACGCAGGAAGAGCTGACGGAAAAAAAGCATAATTTTGAGCTTTTGCCATGCGGCAGCACCGTGCTCTGCCTCGATCATAAGCAAAACGGCATCGGTTCCAACAGCTGCGGGCCGGAGCTGTCTGATGAATATAAATTCAATGAAACGGAATTTACGTTCAGCATAAATATAAAAATTACAGGGTGAGCGGCGGAAAGTTAAATGATGAAGAAACCAGACAAAGAGAGAGTATTGAAGTGGATTCCGGCGGTATTAACGGCAGTAATGATCTTCGTTGAGAGCGGATATATTTTTTTTGATACATTTATCAGTGTAAGGAGCAGAAAACCGAAAAATCTGAAGAAGGTAAAGAGGAAGGATATTCCGGAGAAAAAACGTTTTCAGCTGCGGATGATGAAAATAAACCATCCCAGAAGCTGTGGTTTTGAAAAAGAGTATCTTGCGGGAAAAATGTGGTGTTTTCAGCAGGATATGCAGGATCTGTATATAAAAAGCGAGGACGGGCTCCGGCTCCACGCCGCGTGGTTTCCGGCAGAGGATGCGAAGCGGACCCTCGTTCTGAGTCATGGCTACAAGGGAACCTCTTTCGGGGAGTTTGGTTTCAACGCGCGTTTTCTGCATGAATGCGGGTGTAATCTTTTATTCGTGGATCAGCGCGGCTGCGGGGAGAGCGAAGGAAGGTATATCACCTTTGGAGCGAAAGAACAGAAGGATATCGTAAGGTGGAGCAGGGAAGCGGTGAAGCTTGGCAACGGACATGCTCTGCCCGTGTATCTGTATGGAGAATCCATGGGCGCTTCCGCTGTCCTTATGGCTTCCGGAAGAAACCTTCCGAAAGAAGTGAAGGGAATCATTTCCGACTGTGGTTTTGTTTCCATGAAATCTCAGTTGAGCGACCTGGCCCGGTACTGGTTCTTTCTGAGATGGATACCGCTGCACCTGCTTCTGGTGGATCTTTTCTGCAGAGCAATCGCGGATTTTGGGATGGCGGAAGCGGATACGCGTCCGGCCCTGGCGGCAAACAGACGGCCTGTGCTTCTTTTTCACGGAAGCGACGACACATTTGTCTATCCGAAGAATCTTCAGATGATTTGCGACGCCTGCCGGGGGCCGAAGGAAATGGTCATGGTCGAAGGGGCAAGGCATACGGGCAGCGCCTATAAACAGACGGACATGTACAGGCGGAAGCTTCTGGATTTTTTTGAACGGTATGATGCGTCATGATATCATTGGCAGAACGCCGTTGACGAAATTTCCCGCCAGAAGTCTGGCTATGGTTTCCGTCGGGACGCGGCACTGATCCCGGGTCCATTTGTGAAGGATGCCGATCGTGGCGCCTATGGCGCAGGCGATGCCGTAGGATAACTGTTCTTTTTCTTCTTCGGATTTATGAGACACTGCTGTAAGTCCCGTAACGTAGTTGTGCAGCATGGTCAGCATTTTTTCAAAGAAAGAATTGCTCTGGGCGGGAGAGCTCAGCATTTCTATCAGATACGGATTGTCCTTCGTGTAATTGCACAGAGAAGAGAAAAATCTGATGCAGAATTCAGTGTCATTTTTTGCGTGAAAATCATTCATCATCTCTGAAATGTCATTCAGGATCTTATTTTCAAGGCCGGCGATCATGTCCGGAATATTTTCAAAATGGTTATAAAAGGTCGAGCGTACAACGCCGGCCTTTTTTATTACGTCACTGACGGAAATCTTATCCATCGGTTTTTCTCTGATCAGCAGAAAAAAGGCGTCGAAGATCGCCTCCTCCGCCGTCTGATATCTCTCGTCGCGAATTTTAGTAGTCATAGCTTAATTCCTCGTCAGATCAATTTTTGCCGTGTCATCGGGGTGCATAATGTAAGTATGGCAGAAATCGTTTTCCCGGACACATCGGCTGAAAGTGTCCGAGAAGTATAAGTCAATTCTATCATAATTATCCGTTAAAGTGTGAGGGTACTTTACTTCGGACCTCAAAAATGATAACTTGCGCAGGACGGCAAAAAATAGACCCGAGTAATGGAGGTTAAACGATGAGAGAATATTTTCCGTTAACAGCGGCACAGAAAATGCATCACAACTGGATCCGGGATTATAAAACACAGCAGGTATCCGGAGTCAGCGTGGTGGCGGCTCTTCAGACAGAGCTTGATTTCGGACTTCTGAAAAAATGTATCCAGCTGGAGTTCGAAAGGTACGGATGTATGAGGATCCGTTTCACTAAGCCCGATCAGGACGGAAATGTAAAACAATATATAGTTAAGCAGGAAACAAGAGATATTCCTTTCAAAGATATATCAAACATGACTATGCGGGAGGCGGACGACCTGATGCAGTCGTGGGCTTACGAGACGATGGACGGAGATAACATCCCGATGTGCGATGTGACGATGATCAGGCTGCCGGAGGGCTATAATGGATTTTTCATCCACATGGATCACCGCCTCATCGATTCCAGCGGTCTGGTGGTCATGATCAATGACCTGATGAGCCTTTACACACATTATCGTTTTGGCTCCGAATATCCGCAGGACCTGGCGGATTATAAAGAGCAGCTTGAAAAAGATCTGAAGAAGGCGGGAGCTTCGAAGCGTTTCGCGAAGGATCAGAAATTCTGGAGCGACAGGATAGATGAGCTGGGTGAGCCTCTTTACGCTGATCCCCAGGGACCATCGGTCCTGGAGGAAGCGAGAAAGAAACACAACGATCCAAATCTGCGGGCGGCGGATATCGAGATGGAAGATCTGATGGTGAAGGTGAAGGATTACCACCTGGAGCCGGAACCGACGAAAAACCTGATCGATTTCTGTATGAATCATCATCTGTCCATGACAAATCTTCTGCTTCTGGGAATACGTACATACCTTTCCAAGGTAAACAATGGACAGGAGGATATCACGATCGAGAACTTTATTTCACGCCGATCCACACATTCCGAGTGGACGTCCGGCGGAAGCAGAACGATCATGTTCCCGTGCCGTACTGTGATCCCGGCGGATACAGACTTTATGACGGCAGCCTACGAGATACAGAATGTCCAGAACAAGGTGTATCTGCACAGTAATTACGATCCGTCGCTGATCGTGGAGGAGCTGAGGAAAAGATATAACACGCCTGAGAACACGTCCTATGTGAGCTGTTATCTGACCTATCAGCCGATGCCGGTACAGCCGGACAATAAATATATCGCGAATATTCCGATGCATGCAAAATGGTTCGCGAATGGCGCGGCGACAAAGAAAATGTATCTGACGGTTTCGCATACTGCCGACGGAGGAATGAACTTTTCCTACCATTATCAGACAGCGCATCTGGAAGAGCATGATATGGAACTGATGTATTATTACATGATGCGCATTCTGTTCAAGGGTATCGCCGAGCCGGACATGACGCTGGGAGAGATCATGGAGCAGGTCTGAGATTAACTGCTCTTTCATCGTGAAGGGAAAGTTTTAGTTTATAAAACACTTCCCACAGGTCTTTTATGAAACAGTCTGATCATGAAAATAACATCTCAAGGACGCTCCCGCTTCTGTCTTGCAGGCAGCGGTACTAATGAATTTTCGGCGTTTACACTTGAAAATTCAAAGGGCCGGCCGCAAGCCAAAACCTTTACGATGTTATTTTTCATGATTCCGACTGTCCCATCATCATGAAGTGGGAAGTTTTAGCAGGATAAAAATAATAAAGGAAATGGAGATCAAAATGACAAAAGAAAATACATTTAAGGGAATTGTTGCACAGTACTGTGAGGTAAAGGCTGAGGATATGACAAATGAGATGAGATTCCGAGAGGATCTCGGATTCAGCTCTCTGGATTTTATGTCCTTCCTCGGAGAACTGGAGGATACATTTGACGTTGAACTGGACGAGGATGAGATGCTGAAAGTGCTTACGATCGGCGACGCATTGGAGATACTGGCAGAGCTTGCAGAGGACTGAAGATCTGAGGCTGCAGGCAGCCATGAGCGTCAGTCTGCGTACTTAAAGATGATCAGCCCGAGGAAAAGAACGTACTTAAGGATGATCAGCAGGAGATGCTTGAGCGGACTTATGACTGATCAATTTGAGGGGTCTGAGACGTAAGGAAAAATATGTACCCTATATTTGGAGGTAAATACAGATGATAATCAGAGACATCATGGAAAACAGCAGAAAAGCATATTCTGATATGCCGGCGATCAAATGGCTCGTGAAAAAGCAGATACATGAAAAGACATACGGGGAGATGATGAACGAGACTGAGCAGATCCGCCGGGGACTTTTTGCCTCAGGGTTCGGGGGCAAGCACATAGCTATCACAGGAAAGAGCTCCGTTGACTGGATCGAGAGCTATCTGGCGATCATGACGGGAAACATGGTAGCAGTTCCCCTGGACGTGAATCTGCCGGCGGAGGACCTGATCGACCTGATAGACCGTTCCGACTCTGAAGGAGTATTCTGTCTGAATGATCAGAAGCTGATCGAGGCGATCAAAGAAGCATGTCCTAAAGTCAGAAATATATGGCTGCTGGATGAAAAAGAGAACAAAAAGTCAGAAATACCGGATGCAGGGGCAGGAATTACGATCAGTCCCCTTTCGGAGCTTATCAGGAAAGGCGCGGCAGAAGGCGCTGATGCTCCTGCCGCAGATCCGGACGATGTGGCCACGATCATTTTTACGTCAGGAACCACCGGCAAAAGCAAGGGCGTTATGCTGACGCAGAAGAACATCGCAGAGAATGTCCTTTCTGTTCACTATGAGGCGGCGCCGGGAACCAGGATGCTGAGTGTCCTGCCGATCCATCACGCTTTTTGTCTGGTCATGGACTGGCTGAAGGGATTCTCGCTGGGAGCTGAGCTTTGTATCAATGATTCATTGCTGCATCTGGTAAGGAACATGTCTGTCTTTAATCCGGATGTGATCCTGATGGTGCCTATGATGATCGAGACGATCTATAAGAGACTTTCCGCGGCTGATGCTTCTATTCCTAAGGAAATACTGGCAAAAAAGATTTTCGGAGAAAACCTCCGCATCATATTTACAGGCGGCGCGCATCTGGAGCCGTTCTATATAGACGAATTCGCCGAATACGGCATTGCTGTTCTGGAAGGTTACGGAATGAGTGAGTGCTCACCTGTTATCAGCATGAACGCGCCGGAGGATCACAAGGACGGTTCGATCGGAAGACCTCTGGAGAATGTGGAGATACGGTTCGAAAATGATGAGATCCTGGTGCGCGGAAGCAGCGTTATGCAGGGATACTATCAGATGCCGGCGGAAACAGAAGAGACCCTGAAGGACGGATGGCTCCACACAGGAGACAAAGGATATATGGATGAAGACGGATTCCTGTTTATCAACGGAAGGGTGAAAAACCTGATCATCTTATCCAACGGCGAAAATGTTTCTCCGGAGGAGATCGAGAACAAACTGGCTCTTTCACCGCTTGTAGGAGAGGTCATCGTGACAGGCGAAGGCACGGGACTGACGGCGAGGATCTATCCGGAGCAGGCTTTGGCGGAAGAAATGGATGAGGAGACGGTCCGTGAGGAACTGCAGAAGATCCTGGATGAATATAACCGTAAGCAGCCCACGTACCGTCATATTACGGGACTGACAGTCAGAAAGCATCCGTTTATCAGAAGCGCCACAAAGAAGATCCTGCGCCGCATGGCAGATGTGGATGAGGATTGACAAAAATCTAAAACTGTGTGATAATTGTCTCGATTTCAGGCTGAGAACATATGTGAGTACAGAGGATACAGCGAATACAGAGACGGAGTGTCACCGGCTGCAAGCATTCCGCGCGAACCTTCCGGAAATTTCAGTATGGGAGCCTTCAGGTGAAAAGCTTTGATGAGATCGTTCTTTTCACAGCGTTAAACCGGATGCCCGTGCGGCAGGATCGAAGCACATAAATGAGTGCAGAACATTCGGCGGGAAACATATACCGTCATTAACAGGATCGTTCTGAATAAGGGTGGTACCGCGATATATTCGTCCCTTGTGAGTTTTTCACAGGGGACTTTTTTTGTTTCACAGGAGACTGTGTCAATTTCCTGCGAAACAAACCCTCCGGGGGATGCACACGCCGCACAGAGGAAAGCAGATTTCCTGTGACACAAACCCTCCGGCATATGAGATCAATGCCGGATAAACATATACGAAAGAAAGGAAAATCGCAATGAAGGATAAGATCAACAGTATTTTATCAGAGGTGAAGACAAAAATCGCCGAAGCGTCCAGCGAGAATGAGCTGCAGAACGTTAAGAGCGCCTTTGTAGGAAAGCAGGGTTCCCTTAGCAAGATGATGAAGGAGATACCGAAGCTGGATGTCGCTTTCCGCCCCGAGATGGGAAAACTTCTGAATCAGGCGAAGAAGCAGGCGACAGAGATGATCGAGGCGAAGAGAATGGAACTGAAGCTGAAGGCTTCCGAGGTCTCACCGGATTTTGACTGTTCCGTACCCGGGATCCTGCCGCCAAACGGAGGACTGCATCCGATCACACAGATGTGCTATGATCTGAATGACGCGTTCCGTTCCATGGGCTTTGAGGTGTTCCAGGAGGATGATATCTCCAGTGAGATGTACGCCTTTGACAAATTGAATTTCCCGCAGAATCATCCTGCCCGTGAAAGCATGGATACATACTGGCTGGAGGGGCATGACAGCGGAAGCACAAATGAGAAGCTTTGTCTCCGTCCGCATCTGACGGGCGGTTCCGTAAGATATATGCAGACTCATAAACCGCCGTACCGTTTCGTTTATCCCGGACGTGTATACAGAAATGAGACTACAGATGCGCATCATGAGAGAGCTTTTTTCCAGTATGAGGCGCTGATCGTGGATAAAGACATTACTTTTACATCAGGAAAGGTCCTGATCCAGACTATTCTGAGCAAGGTATTCGGTACGAACGTACCGGTCAGAATGCGTTCCGGCTTCTTTCCGTTCGTAGAGCCGGGCTTTGAGATCGATATGCAGTGCCAGGTCTGCGGAGGCAAGGGCTGCAGCGTGTGCAAACATGTAGGATGGATCGAAGTAATGCCGGGCGGATCACCTCATCCGAATGTTCTGCGCGCGGCGGGACTGGATCCGGATGAATATACGGGATTCTATGTAAATATCGGTCTGGACAGACTTGTCATGATGCGCTACGGCGTTGACGACGTGAGACTGTTCCACAGCGCGGATCTGAGATTCCTGAAACAGTTCAGATAAGGAGGGGCATAGAAAGTGAAATTATCATTATCATGGATCAAAGATTTTGTAGACCTCCCCGAGGATACAGATCTGAAAAAACTGGCGTATGATCTGACGATGGATACGGTCGAGGTAGAGGACGTAGAGTTCCTGGCTGACCGTTTTGAAAATATGGTCGTGGGAGTGATCGAGGAGATCCTGCCTCACCCGAACGCGGATAAACTCCGCATTTGTAAGGTAGATATCGGAGCCGATGAGATAAAGGATATCGTATGCGGCGGAATCAATCTGGAGGAAGGCATGCGTGTCTGCGTAGCCTGCCCGGGCGCTTACTGCCGCTGGCACGGCGAGGGCGAGCCTGTCATGATAAAGAATTCAAAACTTCGCGGCGTCGCGTCATTCGGAATGATCTGTGCTTCTGACGAGGTCGGCCTGGGAGATCTGTTCCCGGCTTCCCGCGAGGCGGAGATCCTGGATCTTTCCGCTTTCGACGTGCCGGCAGGCACGAAGATCGCCGACGCTCTGGATATGAACGATGTTCTTCTGGAGATCGATAACAAGTCCATGACGAACAGGCCTGACCTGTGGGGACATTACGGCATTGCCAGAGAGATCGCTGCCCTTTATGATCTGCAGCTGAAAAAAATCGAACCGTTTACTGCCGACGTACAGTCTGATTTTAACGTGGAGATCGAGGATCCGGAAAGATGTCCCCGCTACATCGGCGTGGAAATGTCCGGCGTAGCCGTAAAGCCGGCGCCGTTCCGGATGCAGAACAGACTCTGGAAGGTAGGAATGCGTCCCATCAACGCGCTGGTGGACGTGACAAACTATGTAATGATGGCGACAGGAAATCCGACACATGCCTTTGACGCGGATAATATCACGGATCATATCGTGGTAAGGCGCGCAGAAGAAGGAGAGAAACTCCTCCTTCTGAATGATAAAGAGCTGGAGCTTTGTTCAGATGATCTGGTGATCACGGATTCAGAGGGTCCGGTGGCGCTCGCAGGCGTCATGGGCGGAGCTAAGGATTCTATTTTGCCAAAGACGGAGAGAGTCATCCTCGAGGTGGCAAACTTTGAGTCTACCGGAATCAGAAGAACAGCTCTGCGTTATGATAACCGCACAGAAGCATCTTCAAGGTATGAGAAAGCGATCGATCCGGAGAGATGCGAGCAGGCGCTGGCGCTTTCCATGCAGTACTTCAGGGAACTCTATCCGGAACTTTCGGTAACGGGCTTCTGCGACAGATATGTCAAAAAGCTTGAGAGGGCGGAGATAGATGTTGACCTTACATGGCTGGAGAAACGCCTCGGAAAACATCTGACGAATGACCAGATCAGAAATAAGCTGGAGCTTCTGGGATTCGATGTGGACATCTCAGGTGAAAACATGCATGTCATCGCACCTTCATGGCGTTCCACAGGTGATATTTCCATCAAGGACGATATAATGGAAGAGGTTGCCAGAATGTACGGATACGATAACTTCGAGGCAACCCCGTTCAATACTACTTTTGAGGCTGCCATCAATCAGAAGGATCAGGATCTGATCCGCGGTATAAAAGAATTCCTTGCTGTCCGCTGCGGAATGCAGGAGGTCTATACATATCCGTGGATGAACGATATTTTTGTAGACGCGATCCTGCAGAACAGAGACGGCGTGCTGAAGCTTTCAACGCCGCCTGCGCCGGATCTGGCTTATATCCGTTCTTCGCTTCTGCCGAACCTCTGCGAGGCGGTTGTTAAGAATGAACGTTACTACAATGACTTCTCTATCTTTGAGGAAGCGCAGGTGTTTGCCGACAGAAATTACACTGCTCCGTATGACGAGACAGAGCTTCTGCCGGAGCAGAAAAGACATATTGGCGGGGCCATGGCCAGCAGCGTAAAGAAGATCACAGAACTCTTCCGGGAGATGAAGGGAGTTCTCGAATACATGCCGCGTTACACACACATGGAGGGCTTCACTTTCAGAAAAGAAGAGAAGCCGGTCTGGGCTGACAATGTAGTCTGGCTGAACATTTATCTGGGCGAAGATAAGATCGGAGATATGGGTCTTCTGAATAAGAAGGCGTCTATGGCGTGCGGAATCAAGAACCTTCAGGTCATGCTCTTCGAGCTTGACGCTACTATGCTAAAGCCTCTGAAATCCAGAACAAACAAATTTGTCCATCTGACAGAGTATCCGGAGACAGACTACGATATCTCCATGCTCTTTGACTCCGACGCAGCATGGAAAGATATCTATAACTCTATCATGGGTAAAAAGAAAGCAGCGGCTCTTCTGAAGAACGCCGAATTTGTTGACGAGTACAGAGGAAAACAGGTACCCGCGGGCAAAAAATCCGTCACCATCAGGCTCACGATCGGATCCGACGAGAAGACGCTGACATCTCAGGAGATCGAAAACGCCGCCAACCAGGTAATGAAAAAACTCCGCAAGCTCATGGGCGCCGAGCTCCGCACCCAATGAAACCGGGGACGGAG
>DFHP01000079.1:0-13879 GCA_002371335.1 Eubacterium sp. UBA3720 | reverse complement strand
CCGGGGACGGAGGTAAGTTCCGTTTTTCCTGTCAGGAAACAACGTCCGCAAGCGGACATCATCCCCTCAGCCCCTCAATCCTGAGGGGAGAGAAGCGGGCTTTGCGCTCCGTTGCACGGCAGCGCAGCTGCCTCCCTTTGTGCAGCGTGTGCATCCCCGGGAGAGTTTGTTTCATAGGAAATGATCGATATTTCCTATGAAGATTCGGGTGTCAAAACTACAATTTCTGAAAGAGGGACTTTTGACACTTTAATCCTGTGAAGAGAAAAAGGACCGCAGAATGATCTGTGGTCCTTTTTCAGTGTGTGGGGGGATTCCTCTCTTATATGAGAAGAAATGAAAAATAAAAATGTTACTTTACATTTATATACATTAGTTTCCGAAACTTAAGTGTACTTTAAAACAAAAGTGACTTTTTTGTGAACATTTTGATCTGAACAAGTTTTATAACCGAAAGAGTGGAATTCAGTGAAAATTATATCAGTTCATAAATTTTATTAAAAAACTTGTTTATATTTATATACACGTATATAATAGTATAATCTGCGAAGTTACATAACATATTGCTTCGCGCTCCGTACAGAATCGTTTAGGAAGAAAGGCATGCATAGAATGAAGGATTATCTTATTTATACGGATGTTTCAACAGATATCGATCCGGCCGTAGTAAAGGAAAAAGATATACATTTTATCCCTATGAATTATACGATCGGTTCAGAAGACCGCCTTTGCGAGGGACTTGAAGATGATGAGCTGCTGAAAAAGTTTTATCAGGGGCAGAGAGACGGCGATCTCACACATACGAGCCAGATAACGCCGCAGAAATATATTGACGCATTTACGCCGGCGCTGGCAGAGGGGAAAGACATCCTTTATATATGTTTGTCCAGCGGTCTGACGAAAACATATGACAGCGCGCGTCTGGCCAAAATGGAACTCGAAGAAACCTTTCCTGACGCCAAGGTTTATCCGGTCGATTCCCTTGGAGCTACAGCGGGAATGGGCCTTCTGACAGAATTTGCCACAGAATACAGAGACGCCGGAATGACGATCGAGGAAAATGTGAAGGCACTGGAAGATATCCGCCTTAACGTCAATCATCTGTTCATGGTCGAGGATCTGATGTACCTGAAACGGGGCGGAAGGGTTTCCGCCGCAACGGCAGTCGTAGGAACGATGCTGAACATCAAACCCATCCTGATCATCGATGAAAACGGGAAGCTTGTAACCATAGATAAAAAACGCGGTGTAAAGCCGGCCATAAAGGACATGATCGGTATGGTAAAGAATACACGCGACCCGCAGTATCACAGGTATTATTTCCTGCATTCTGACGCGCCCGAACGCGCGGATATGCTCATAGAGCAGATAAAAGAGATGGATCCGGAGGCAGTATGCAAGGTGCGCCAGCTGTGTCCGGTCATCGGAGCCCATACCGGCCCCGGAATGGCAGCTGTCGTATGGGTAGGAGACAGGAAAAAACTGGAAGAACAGAATAAAAAAAGTAATTGATTGAAAACTTCCTGTCTCATTTTGTGAAAATATCCTGATTTCCCGGGAATCCATATACTTAAAAGATGCAAGGCAGATAAGCTGCCTTGCATCTTTTGATCAGTCATTGTATCCGTTCGGGTTCATGGACTGCCATTTCCAGGTATCGGCACACATTTCTTCGACGCCGTATTCGGCCTCCCAGCCAAGCTCTGCTTTAGCCTTGTCACATTTTGCGTAGCAGACTGCGATATCGCCCGGCCGTCTTGCCTGTATCTCGTATTTCAGCTCATGGCCGCAGGCTTTGGAGAACGCATGTATCATGTCCAGAACGCTGTAGCCGTTGCCTGTGCCGAGATTATAGATATTCACGCCGCTTCCCGGAGCAAGTTTCTTCAGTGCTTTTACGTGACCGCGGGCCAGATCAACCACATGAATATAATCGCGGACGCCTGTGCCGTCGGGGGTATCATAATCATTTCCGAATACATTGACCTGAGGCCGCTTTCCGATGGCCACCTGAGCAATATACGGAAGCAGATTATTGGGAATGCCCTTCGGATCCTCTCCGATCAGACCGCTCTTGTGAGCTCCGATCGGGTTAAAATAGCGAAGAAGTACCACGTTCCATTCACTGTCGGCGGTATGAATGTCCGTCAGTATCTGCTCCAGCATGGATTTTGTCCAGCCGTAGGGATTCGTGCAGACGCCTTTCGGGCAGTCTTCCGTGATCGGGATCTGTGCGGGATCTCCGTAAACTGTTGCAGAAGAGCTGAAAATGATATTTTTCACCCCGTGTCTGCGCATCTCATCGCACAGGATCAGAGTTCCCGAGATATTATTTGTATAATACTCGATTGGTTTAACTACAGATTCACCGACTGCCTTCAGCCCTGCAAAATGAATGACCGCATCAATTTTTTCATTTTCAAAAACAGAACGGACGCCTTCCCGGTCCATCATGTCTGTCTCATAAAATGTAACCTGTCTGCCGGTAATCTCCATGATCCGGTCCACAGCCTTTCTGCTGGAATTGTAAAGATTATCCATGATAACGACATCCAGACCTTCGTTCAGAAGCTCTACACAGGTATGACTGCCGATATAGCCGGCGCCGCCTGTCACAAGAATTTTCATAATTTCTACCTCACTGATATGATCATAAGCGTTGGTTCAAAAAGAATAACCCGTCTTTTGAAGCTCTTACTTATCATAAAAGAATTGAAGATGCGGGTCAATGGGATAATGAATGTATTATTCACAGGAAATTGACGTGATTTCCCGAAACGATTAAAGTGTCAAGAGTCCCTCGTTCAGAAATTGTGTGAAGATTCATACGGTTTCCTCGCCGGGAACTTCTAATATCCTTTTGATTCTGTGAAGAATCATGGATAAAACCTCAAAACTCGCATCTTTCGATGCTCAAACAGTTTCGGTTTTATCCATTTCACAGAATTCGCAAGGATAAGAAGTTCCGGCGGCTCGTCCAAATGTATGAATCTTTCACACAATTTCCAGAACTCGTGGTTCTGACACCCGAATCCTGTAACATAAAAAAAGCAGGGATCATGCGGCGAATATTTCACATGATCCCTGCTATTAATGCTATATATGGTCTGATGCTTTCGTGCAGATAATGGGAGAAGGTAAAGAAAACTCTGACGAAGCATATATAAAGCAAATACAGTAAGTTTCAACTCACTATATTTATATATAAAGGAAAGTGCCAAAAGTGTCAATTGAATTTGGGAAAAATAAGAAAAAATTAATAATTTGCCCGGTTCTGATAGTTTTTGGCAGGAAAACACATTATAATTCAAATAGAGAAAGAATTAATGAGGAAAGCGAGTGTGATCTCTATGGGAAGGATCTCTGCGGAAGAAAATAAGCAGACAGAAAAGCCGGAAAAGAAACTGAAAAAGAAATATTATTTCACTTCAACGCGTGTAATTGCGGCCGGTTTTTTTCTGGTGATGCTCCTGGGAGCTCTGCTTCTGATGATCCCGGCAGCAACGGTTGAAGGGGAAACGACGACCTTCCTCACAGCCATGTTTACATCCGCCACCTCTATATGCGTGACAGGGCTCGTGGTAGTAGACACTTTTTCGCACTGGACACTGTTTGGAAAGATCGTTATTTTGTGTATGATACAGATCGGCGGATTCGGCGTCATAACCGTTTACGCAATGCTTCTGATCACTTTGAAAAAAAGGATCTCACTGTACGACAGAGCACTTATTCAGGATTATTACAATATGAACTCCATCCGCGGCATGATACGTTTTCTGCTTGGCGTGGTTAAAGGAACCGTGATCGTGGAGCTTTCAGGCGCTGTTCTTTATATGTTTGTATTCGTGCCGGAGATGGGATTTATCAGAGGCGCGTGGGTATCGTTATTCACTTCGGTTTCGGGATTCTGCAATGCGGGAATAGATATCATAGGACCCTCAAGCCTGACAGGATACAGGACGAACGTGCCGGTCAACCTTATCACGATGATGCTGATCATAATGGGAGGACTCGGATATGTGGTCTGGTTTGACGTTGCTGCAAATATAAAAAAGACGATCCGTCAGAAAATGCCCTGGAGAACTTTTCTCCGCAGACTGAATGAACATTCCCGGCTTGTTCTGACGCTGACCGCAGTGCTGATCGCAAGCGGAACGCTGCTGGTTTATATTTTTGAAAAAAACAATCCGGCCACACTAGGCGGACTTTCGACCGGAAATAAGATTATGGCAAGCATGTTTCAGTCAGTCACATTCCGTACGGCAGGTTTTGCCACCGTGCCACAGGACGCGCTAACGACAAACAGCTGTCTGGTCGGTCTGATCTATATGTTTATTGGTGGTTCGCCGGTTGGAACAGCAGGCGGCGTGAAAACGGTAACATTTTTTGTCCTGGTGCTAAATACGGTTTCATTTATCAGGAACAGAGATGAAACGGTGGTATTTAACCGGCGGATCACGCAAAAGATGATCAATAAAGCTACCGCGGTCGTTACGATAAGTCTGTCGGTCACTCTTATCTGCGTTGTTCTGCTGCTGCAGACAAATGATGTGACGGCTTTATCAGCGGCGTATGAGATTTTCAGCGCGACCGGAACGGTTGGTCTTTCCAGAAGTCTGACGCCGTCGCTGAACGCGGCAGGGCAGGTGATCGTCATCTTTGCGATGTACGCCGGCAGGATAGGACCGATTTCCATGGCAATCTTTTTTAATACGGGAAGATCAAAACATCATCTTAAATATCTGGAAGGAAAGTTTTTTGTAGGCTGATCGAATCCCGCGCCAAGTCGCGCGCGGGACTTGAACACAAAGCTGCCGGGCGGCGGCGCGCAAAGTCCGGTTCGCTCTTCCTGGGATTGAGCGGCCGGGGAGTTGAGTCTGATTGAGGACTTTGTTTTATAAAGAAAGAAGCCTCAATAAAAAAGGCATAAACGCAGCAGGAAAATAACAGGAGAAGATATAGATATGAAATCATATGCGGTATTAGGTTTGGGAAGATTCGGAACAGCATTAGCAAAGGAGCTTGCGCTTTCCGGAATGGAAGTGATCGCGGCAGATTCCTCTGAAAAGCTGGTAGAGCAGGTGGCGGATTATACCACACAGGCTATTGTGGCAGATCTGACAGATGAGGAGGCGATCAGGGAGCTGGGACTTCACAACGTAGACGCGGCTGCAATATGCATGTCTGAAAGTCTGGAGGCCAGTGTACTGTGCATTATGATAGCAAAAGAGCTTGGTATCCCTCAGGTGGTCGCCAAGGCACCGAACAGGCGGATCGGCGAGATTTACAAGAAGGTCGGCGCTGATAAGGTCATTTTTCCGGAGGAAGAGACAGGCATCCGTACTGCTCATATGATGATGTCAGCCAACTTTTTGGATTTTCAGGATATCTCTACGTCAATGCGTCTGGTAGAGATCAAACCGAAGAAGCAGTGGATCGGCAAAACTCTGTACGAACTCGAGCTTCGCAAAAAATATGGGCTGAATATTGTGGCGATCGTCACAAAGGACGGAGACGTGGAATCAAACATCAGACCGGATGCGGTCATCAATGAATCGGACCTGCTATGGGCTTTTGTTTCAGAAAAAAACATTAGAAAACTGGAATAAGAGGCATGCGGCAAATAATCGGATAACGTCTGCGGGGAAGCAGAAGACATGACTGCTCTTAATTGAAAATGGGTGTTTTGGAAAGAAAAAATGGTCAGAAGATACAAAAACTATACCAATATCATAGAAAAATGAGCAACTCAGAAATAACTTCGTTGCGCTGTAGATGTTAAAAAATTGACAAAAATATCAAAAATTAACCAGTAAACGGAAAAAATATTGTGGTTCTTGTACATTGACGAAACCTGTCAATGTTAATATAATAACAGTCAAGAATTTAAAAAGATTTAAATTCTTATTCCATACCAACCCTCTCTTTTACTCTTAGCCTCGTTAAACTCTCCATTCTTAATGGGGCGAAAATAAAAAGAAACATTCGCGTGGTACAGCCATTGCCGTGCGGATGTTTCTTTTTTTTAATTATTTTTAAATCTTACTTCTTTTATTGGTATATGAAAAATAGGTATATGAAAAGGAAAGTATTTTCCTTATTTTCCTCCCGGCAGGAGCTTTCGTTCCTGCCGGAAAGAGGTTTTATTTTATCTTCTGATAAGGTTATTATCCTGTATTATCTTCGGATTATTTGAAGTCAGCTACGTTGTCAGCTGTAACAGTCTCAAATGGTACCCACATTACGTACTCGTTGTCCTCAGCGAGTTCATAGTTTGTTCCCTCATTGATAGGCTTGCCCTCGAGCATGTTAACTGCTGCCTGGAGAGATCCGCTTCCCTGTCCCTGAGGATCCTGGAATACTGTCATGGACATGTCGCCGCTCTCGATTGCCTCTGCGCCGTCTGCTGTACAGTCAACGCCGACGATCTGGTAATCTTTAGGATCCATGCCTGCTGCCTTCAGAGCCTCTACAGCGCCAAGTGCCATAGCGTCGTTGTTAGCGATGATAGCGTCGAATTCCTCTACGCCCAGAAGCGGGGAGATCATATCCTGTGCTGTTGCACGGTCAAAGTCTGCTACCAGCGGATTTCCTGCTACGTTGTTGCATTTGATTCCGTTTGCTTCAAGAGTATCGATAACACCGTCAGAACGCTGCTCGGAGTGGATCAGACCCAGAGTTCCTTTAAGAAGGATATAGTTAAGCTCTGTCTTGTTATTGTCCTTGCACCACTGAGTAAGGTACTCGCCCTGTCTCTGTCCTGCTTCAAGGTTGTCAGATGCAACCATACATGCGTTCTCGTTCAGGCAGGAAAGATCTGAAGGAGCGATGTTTACGAATACGACCTTCATGTCGCCTGCAGCCTCGATACACTGAGGAGCTGTCTCGGAGTCGATCAGGTTAACGATAACAGCATCGTCGCCGCCGTTTGCGGAAGCCTCGATGTACTGAAGCATCTTGTTTGTATCGTTGTTAGCATCCTGCGCTGCGAAGGAAACGCCGTACTCTGCTGCCTGGCTGGAGATAGCCTGCTCTACGGAGCTTCTGAACTCGTCACGTACAGACATAACAAGTGTCATGTTGTATTTTGCATCGCCTGAAGGAGCGGCTGCTGTGGAACCGGAAGCTGTCTCTTTTGCATCAGAAGCAGCTGCTGTGCTTCCTGAAGAAGAACTTCCGCATCCTGCCATCATAGCCATTGCCATAGTACCTGCCAATAATCCTGCTACTAATCTTTTTTTCATATTTTTCTCCTTTTTGCTAAACCGCAGACCCGATGCTTTCGTTATTTCTCCGGCATCGAACAGCCTCCAAAGTCTCTTGTAAACACTTTTTATCCAGGCTGTCTTATGTGTCTGCCAAACTACCCCGTAAGGATCATACATAAGAACAAATTGCAGCTGCGGACAACGATCCGGATCTGTCTGTATTCCCGATGCGCATCCCGATAATACGCCCGGAACGTTGTACTTTTTCTTAGAACTTATGTTTTGCCTTGTATGCTTATTTTACCGCCGAATTGACAAACAGGGTAGGATTTTTTAAGACTATATTTATGTAAAAATACAGAAAAAACGCAAATCAGTTGTATTTTTTTTACGGGGATAAAAATGAAGCCTTCAAATTTGGAAGATGTTTACAAAAAAAGAAACCGTGTGAACATCCGGAGGGATTCTGCTGAAACAGCCTCTGTGTTCACACGATTTTTGCCCCGGTATAGGAAATCTTAACAGTCAGATCATGAAAAGGACATCGCAAGAACGTTCCTGCAATAAAGATGACCTGCATCTCAGGCCGGATCCTGAAAATGTTCGCGAAACGCGGACGGGGTCGTGCCTACATATTTGCGGAAGGTCCGGGTGAAATAAGCGTTATCGTAAAAGCCCATCATGGCGCCTATCTCATTGATGGGAAGATCGGATTTCGCCAGAAGATCCTGCGCTTCGCCGATCTTCCGGTGCGCGATGTATTTGGACGGGGTCATTCCTGTCTCAGTCTTGAAAAATTTCGTGAGATAATAGGAACTGACCTGAAAATGCCGGCTCATATCCTCCATGCTGAGGTTTTCCCGGAAGTGCTCATTGATATAAGAAAAAATATTTCTGATAAAGGTCTCGCTTGGCTGCCGAACGGTTTCGTCCAGTTGCATGCGCCTCTCAAGGCGTTCGAGAGTCAGCTGCAGAATGATATTGCCAAGAGACTGGCAGATCGGATCTTCGGCTCCTTTTTTTCCAGTAAGATCATACAGCGCCACGAACAGATTTTTCAGAGGCTCAAAATCATTTTCAAAGAAAAGATGTGCATTTACGCCTCTCTCGAACAGTGTGTTCTCCGGAAGGTCCGGCAGTTGTACTTTATTAAGAGCACAGCAATAGCTTATCTTTGAACCCTTCTGGACAGGGGCTTCGCCGTGAATGACGTCCTGATTACAGATGATCATACTGCCCGAATGCAGATAATATTCGTGATTATCCACAATGTATGAGCCTTCACCCTCCACCACGAAAAAAAGCTCCAGGAGATCATTGTGCGCATGGAGCAGCTGAGGATGATTCATATGATATTCGGCGTCAACAAAAGTCATGTTATGATAATGAGCCTGAGGAATATCGGAAAAAGCGGATCTCATTCTTTTTAACCTCTCTAAGTGATGATCACGACTGTGCTTACGACCCGAAGGAGGAAGTTTCAGTAATAACTATATGGATAGTATAACATAAAAAGTAGAATTCCGCGGCGATTTAGATTAGAATTAATGGAAAGGCGCCGCCGGAGGACCGGTGGACAGGCCGCAGGAAAATGCGGCGCAAATCTGCTCAGGTATAGGAAAAAAGAAAAATGAATATTTTAAATCTGGAACATGTGACAAAACGTTATGTTTCAAAAGAAATAATAGAAGATGTTACAATAGGGATCGAAGATACAGATAAAATAGGCGTGGTAGGCATCAACGGCACCGGAAAATCCACTTTTCTTTCCATTGTGTCCGGCGCCGGGGAGCCGGACGAGGGTCAGGTGATCAGACGTTCCGGGCTTCGGATATCTTATCTGGCGCAGGAGGCGGCTTTCAACGAGGAAAAAACAGTCCTTGAGAATGTGCAGGAAGCTGTCGAGCGCAGTGAAGATTACTGGAATACTGCCGGAGAGGCCAGATCTATGCTGCTTCGTTTCGGTATTGAAGATCCGGATATGCTTCCCGGGAAACTTTCAGGAGGCCAGAGAAAGAGGGCTTCTCTCGTGGCGGCGATCCTTACGCCCTGTGATCTGCTGATCCTGGATGAGCCCACAAATCATCTGGATCTGGCTATGATCAGCTGGCTTCAGGAGTATCTGCAGCATTATCAGGGAGCCCTGCTTCTGGTGACACATGACCGTTATTTTCTGGACAGTGTGACCACGCAGACCATCGAGCTGGACAGAGGAAAGGCATATCGCTATGAAGGAGGCTACAGCGAATACCTGGAGCAGAAGCAGGAACGACTGAATTTCGCAAGGGCGGCGGAGCGAAAAATGGCTGCGCTTTACAGACAGGATCTGGAGTGGATGATGCGAGGCGCAAGAGCGCGCTCCACAAAGCAGAAGGCTCATATTGCCCGGTTCGAAGCGCTGCGCGACAGAGAGAAGATCGTCGAAGAGAGGCAGGCGGAGCTTGCGTCGCTTCCTTCCAGGCTTGGAAACAAGGTCATTGAAATCAATAACATTTCTAAATCCTACGATGGAAAGCTTTTGTTTGGCAATTTCAGTTATTTGATGGGAAAAACAGACAGGATAGGGATCATTGGCTATAACGGATGCGGAAAGACAACGTTGCTGCGCTGCCTGACGGGACAGATCCGTCCGGATGAGGGAAGCGTTGAAATAGGCCAGACGGTGCAGATAGGGTATTTTGGACAGGAAAATGATCTGCCGGATGAGAAACAGCGTGTGATCGATTATATTAAGGATACAGCCGAATATGTACGGACGACGGAAGGACTGACAAGTGCCTCGGCCATGTGTAATAAGTTCCTGTTTGATCCGGAGATGCAGTTTTCACAGGTGGGCAGGCTTTCCGGAGGCGAAAAAAGACGTCTCTGTCTGCTGAAGGTGCTGATGGAATCGCCAAACGTGCTGATCCTTGACGAGCCGACCAACGATCTGGATATTCAGACGCTTCAGATACTGGAAGACTATCTGGATCATTTCGCCGGCGTGATCATTGTGGTTTCCCATGACCGTTATTTCCTGGACAGGGTGGTAACCAGAATATTTGCATTCACAGAAACCGGAGTGCTGGAGCAAAGCGAGGGAGGCTACAGCGACTATCTGCTTCATGGGGGAAAAGTACCGGAGGCACAGGACGCGGTCAGGACAGCGCAGCAGGTAAAAGGACAAAAAAGCAGTCAGGCGTCAGAAGCGGAACCGGGCGGAGATAAAAGAAATAAAGATGTACAGAGGGACAGCCGCGGAAGAATCAGGCGGCCGAAGAAAAAACTTTCATACATGGAACAGAAGGAGTATGACTCCATCGAAGGAGAGATCGAAGCTCTGGAGGAAAAATGTGCCGCACTGGAAGAAGAGATGATAAAAGCGGCTTCGGATTATCCGAAACTGTCGGAGCTGTCCCGCGAAAAAGAAGCGGCGGATGAATTGCTGGAACAAAAAATGGAAAGATTTCTGGAACTGCAGGACATGTTAGATTCGTTTAACGAACAGAAGTGAGACAAGCGCTCGGAAAAATGCGAAAAAGAAGCGGGTCCTGTCAGAAAAAGCAGGTGCCGGGATCCTGTAAAAATGAAGCGCGGCGATATGCCATGGATCGCCATGAGCATATATGGAATAAGGAACAAAGATATGTTAATATAGGTTATATGTTTTTCGGAGGAGAAGATCCGGGAAGAAAGATCAAGCCGCCCCGAAGGAGTCATGAAGTTATACGGGTGATTTCCCGACGACACGGCGTTTCGAAATTACCATATATTAAGCAGGTAAACTTCCCACATGGCATTTTTTGAAACAGTCCGATCATGAAGAGGGAAGTTTTAGTGAGTAATATAAAAAGAGGAGAGAGGTTTAGAATGAGTGCGACAACTAATCTGGGGAGAGACATAGAAAAGATAGCTGAAATGCTGGAGAAGAATATTCCGGAGGATATAATCCTGCAGCTCTATCCTGCGGATCTGGTGGAACAGGTGAAGGCCGGAGCTGAGAAACTGAAGGAACAGGAGCAGGCAGAGGAGGAAGCCAATTACCGCGTGATCGAGGAGGTGTACGCCAGAACAGCCCTTGATGATCATTATTTCATCGAGGTGCCCGAGTCTGGAAAAAATCCGGGAACAGCGGGCGAAAAGAAGGGCGTATGGCTTGGAAAATATGACGGAGACATCAGAATTTTTATCCCCGATGCGGATATTAACAGGCCTATGGGAATACCTACGGAAGTGCTTCTGGCAAACGCAAGGATGATCGCGGAGGAATATGAGACCGTTACGGCAGACGCCATGGGAAATCTGATCGTGAAATCGCCTTATCCGGACGCTTATATGGGAGAGCTGCCGGAGGGAAGGATCGCCGTAGATCAGTGCGTTATCGGACCCGAGCTGACAGTAGAGCTCTATATGGAAAAAGAGATACATACGATCTGGATAACCAGAGGAGAAAAGAAGATCTGCCAGGGAAGCTGGAAAAACGGAAAAGCGGAGCCGAGGATAGCGAAGCTGCTGAATCAGGAGTATCTGGCAAAAGCAATAAGAGAGGGCCTGTTGGAGACGAATGAGAAGCTGGTGGTAAAAAACAATACGTTTGCGATCGAAAAGATCTGACGCCTTTGATGAGCGGACTTTGTTATGTCATAGGAAATTACGATCATTTCCTATGACATAAACCCTCCGGGGGATGCACACGCCGCACAGAGGAAGGCAGCAAAGCTGCCGTGCGGCGGCGCGCAAAGTCCGCTCGCGGACTTTGTTCTTAAATAGCATACACGCGAAGAACTGGTGATAATTGCCTAAAAAAGGCAGTTGTCACCATTTTTTAATGACAAAATGCACACATTTTTGGGTTGCGGTAAGGTGAGGGGTTAAGTAAAATATTTATTAACAAGGTAAGCGGCAAGGTTTCTTTTTTGGGGTTTGAGCAACAGGAAAGCGTGTCTTATGTCTGATCGTGGCGGAAAAAGAACAATACTTACTGCCAGGCAAAAATCGATCATCCGTATTCTGGCAGATATGGAAGCGAAAGCGATCACCGTAGCGGCGATCGCGGAAAAGCTTGATGTTTCAAAGAGGACCATACTTCGGGAAATTCCGGTCGTCGAAGACTGGATGGAAGAGAATGATTTTATTTTCAGTCGTAAACCCGGCGTGGGTCTTTCCATCGATGAGAATGAAGAGAACATCTGTCTGATCAAAGAGCTTTTAGAGGAAGAAAAGGCAGACAGTCAGCGCAGCAGGGAGGAGCGTCAGAGTTTTCTTCTGGGGATTCTTCTGTTTGAAAATGAACCTGTGAAATCACAGTATCTGACTTCGAAATTCAGAATATCCGACAGCACATTGTTTTCTGACCTGGATACTTTAAATGAATGGCTTCAGGAATATCATATGCAGATAGTCCGCAAACCCGGGGTTGGTATAAGAGTCGAGGGGGAAGAATTTAATCTTCGCCAGGCCATTACCAACGCCGTGTTCGAATTCTGTGATGTAAACGTTATGCTGCATGTCAGCGAAACCGAGGATGAAAAGGAACTGGCAGAATTATCCGCGAATCCTCTGTTATGTTTCTGGCAGATGGACAATATACGTCTGGTCAGAATTCTGGCGGAAAGATGCGAGGCGGGTCTAAACATTACTTTTGCGGATGTGGGCAGGATAGGTCTGATGATCCGGCTGGCTGTCATCATTCACAGAATGGAGAGCGGATTTTTTATCACGGAAGCTCCTGAGCTCAGGGATCGTATCACGATCATGGCAGAACTGTCAATGTCAAGGATCATGGCAGAACTGATAAGGATCGCTGCTCTGGAAAATAAGGGATTATCTCTGGAAATTCCG
This sequence comes from Eubacterium sp. UBA3720, assembly GCA_002371335.1. Taxonomy (GTDB): domain Bacteria; phylum Bacillota; class Clostridia; order Lachnospirales; family Lachnospiraceae; genus DFHP01. Next base: position 851 of record DFHP01000079.1, on the reverse strand, counting down.
GAGGCAGAGATCGATCACATGGCAATGCTCATTACGGTGACCCGCGTAAAGACACGAGGCAACGTTCTGGATAATCCCAGACAGGTGATAGATATTCATATGGTCATTATGTCCATGATAGGCGTCGTGGAGCAGCTCACAGAGCTCCCTCTTAGTAATGACAGGACATTGATTGAGGATCTGACGCATCATGTCATGACTATGACCAGGCGGCTTTCCGCCGATGTGATACTTTCCAGACCGGAAATAGATGACCTGCGGAAAAAATATCCGGGAATATATACAGCGTCGGAGGCGGCGTGCAAGATTCTTTCCGAATGGATAGCTCCTTATGAGATCCGTGAGTCGGATCAGGGATATATCGCCATGCACTTCATAGCCGCGGCGATCCGGATCGAAGAGAATGATCAGAAGATCGCAGTCGCGGTGGTATGTCCGGCCGGCATTGCAAGCTCAAGGATGCTGGCGTCGGGGCTCCGGCAGAAATTTCCGAACCTTGAAGTGAAAAAAATCATTTCAGCGTTCTCATTGAAAGCGGAGGATCTTTACAGGGACGGAATAGAATTGCTGATATCGACCGTAAAGATCTCAGTCGATTTTCCGTATCTGGAAGTGAATAAGATCCTGCAGGCCGGCGACCAGGCCCGCATTCAGAACGAGATCAATAAGATAACGCAGGAACGTCTGCTCAGAAAAACATCCGCAGGCAAAACCTATGTATATAATGATCTGACGCTGGAGGATGTAAAAAAGATCTCGGCGGCCGGAACGGAGATAACGAAGCTCATTGAGACTTTCGGACTGTGGGATATTGAAGGTGCCGTCGCGGATCAGGAAGAGTTGTTCAGAGC
>DFHP01000148.1 GCA_002371335.1 Eubacterium sp. UBA3720 | reverse complement strand
AAATAAATGGCGATATCAGTATGGATCGAAAGGCATTGCTCTTGCTTGGCAGGAATTATTTCACAAGAGCGCAAATGTCGGATTTGAGAATACAAGTAAAATCCTGGTGGAGCTGCTTTCTTTACATGAGACAATAGATGACGAGACGTTAAAAATGATTGCCTCTGAATATATCCGGGAGTGTGAAGAGCAGGCTGTGTACCCGTGGAGATACTACTATATCAAGTATCCTGAATTCCGGCCGGGAAGTTATGGGAAATTGAGCAATATGCATCCTGAAGAAAATCCGTATCTGTTTTCTGTGCTTCAAACGAGATCGCAATGGTCACCAAATACATATATGCCATTCCTGAAAGTAGTCGAAAATATGGCAGAAGGTATACATTTAGATCGGGATTCATATGGACAGAAGCTGGTATATGGAGATCAGTATATTGTATGTATGAATTCGTCATATGAATTGAGAAAAACTGAGGATGATAGTGATATCGATTCGCTGGCAATTCAACAGAACGAAGAAGGTATTGATACAGAGGACCGAATTATTAAGCTGAAGGAATATATCAGTGCTTTGTGGATGTGAAGAGATCAACGGTAAGTTATGGGAAAACGATTAATTATAGCCGAGAAACCGTCTGTAGGACGTGACATCGCAAAAGTTTTAAACTGTAGAGAAAGTGGCAACGGCTGTCTTATTGGTAGCAACGACATCGTAACCTGGGCCGTCGGACATCTGGTAGGGCTTTGTTATCCGGATGAAATGGATAGCAGATATACAGAATGGAGAATTGAGGACCTTCCGATATTTCCGGAGCCGTTTCAACTAAAAGTACTGGAGAGCAGCGAAAAGCAGTTTGAGATCATAAAAGCACTGATGAATGATCCCGCTGTGGAAAGTATCGTTTGTGCAACAGATGCCGGCCGTGAGGGAGAACTAATCTTCCGCTATATTTATCAGCTGGCGGGATGCAATAAACCGGTAGATCGTCTGTGGATATCATCCCTGACCTATCGAGCTATTAAAGAGGGATTCGAAAATCTCAAACCGGATTCTGCCTATGACAGCCTTTATGAGAGTGCGAGATGCCGGTCAGAAGCTGACTGGCTCGTTGGCATGAATGGGAGCAGGGCTTATGCTGTTGCAAATAATATGCGAAGACTCTCTGTTGGCCGTGTGCTCTCACCTACGCTGGCTATTTTGGTTGAACGAGAACTTGAGCGGCGCAATTTTGTTCCTGAGAAGTATTGTGAGGTAATTGCATCATTTGATGGATTTCAAGGACGGCTTATCAATGATAAGGATGAGGAGTCAGAGACGTGGTCACATTTTCCGATAGAACAAAAAGGCAAACTGGAAAAGTACGTGAAAGTGCATTCAAATGAAGGAAAGGTTGCATTTGCAGAATACGAAGAAGAGATTCAACCACCTTTGCAGCTATATGACCTCACATCACTCCAACGGGACGCCAATCGTATTTATGGGATGTCATCTAAGTGGACGCTGGATACCGCGCAGAACCTATATGAGAGACATAAAGCGATTACTTATCCCAGAACAGACTCAAGGTATCTGTCTTCGGATATAAAATCTACATTGCAGAAAAGACTGGAAGCCTTTTTGCCGGGTGAACTTGGCGCATTTGCAGCACAGGCAATTGCAAGTGAGCGGGACCTTTTCGGCCGGTTTATTTTCAACAAAGGCGTCTCCGACCACCATGCAATTATTCCCACAGGTGAAGCAAAGGGAATGGAGAGTTGGACGAAGGCAGAGAAGCAGATATATGAGCTGATTTCGCGGCGCTTCATAGGAATGTTCTTTCCGGATAGAGATGTACTTCATCAGACTTTCAAAATAACGATTGATGGGCGAACATTTCTTTCAATAGGCGAAAAAGAGGTCGAAGCCGGATGGAGCAGTGTGGATACAAGTAAAAGGAACAGCGTTCCGGAACTCCCCGAGCTCCGGAAGGGAGACCGTGTCAGAGTGACGGGGATGCGCCTGCGCACAGACCAGACCAAAGCTCCCGCACCACATACAGAAGCATCTCTTCTGGCAGCAATGGAACATGCGGGGAAAATAGTTCCTGAAGACAGTCTTGAAGATAAAGAAACAGAATTTGGAATTGGAACTCCTGCGACAAGAGCTGCCACAATAGAAAAAATCCTCGAAAAAGAGATGGCAGTCCGGAAAGGACGGGCGCTCATTCCTACAGAATATGGCATCAAGCTGATCAGTATTCTCCCGGAGATTCTCCAATCCCCTGAGATGACAGGAGAATGGGAGGCGAAACTGGCCAGGATCAACAGAGGCGATTTTTCTGCAGCGAGATTTATGTCAGAGATTAAGTCTCTTACAGAACAGATCGTACAATATGCAGTAAAGCAGGGTGATACCGGTATAAAAAGTGCAAATTCAGTAGGACCGTGTCCTCTTTGCGGAAGCCCTGTCCGGGAATATGATACAGCATATTACTGCACTAATAAGAACTGTGATTTTAGGAAAATATATAAAGCGGTAAAAGGGTTTCATCCGACACTTCACTCTATTACTATGAGGGAGCTGTTAATGAACGGATCTGCTGAGACAGAAAAAGGAAAATATTCACTTATTAAGGATAAACCTTATATTGCTTTCGAGTATGCACCAAAACCCATACCTGACTATAAAGCGCTTTATGAATTAATTTCCGAGTATGGTCTTAATCCGACGGATAAAGTAGAAAATGGCGGCGGATTATGGCTTCCGGGGAACAGACGCGATGAAATGATGAAGGATTTTGTCCGGGAAAGTAAAGAAATAGGATGTGAGTTTGCTTTTGCTGAGGACTCCAGGGCATTGGGACACAAGAGTGGGTGGTGTCACAGAGTAGATCCGGAGCATATGAAAGCGTATGAGGCAGTTTTCACAAAGACTGCATATGTAGAACCATCGCGTAATACGTCTCCCGTCAATCTGGATAAAAATGATCCGGTTCTGGATCTCATCAGGAAATCCGGATTCGAATACGCAGATAAACGACCAAGTGGTGGTAGTCTGTGGATTATCGCCGGAGAAGATGAGGGGAAGGCTCTGACAGAACAATGTAAAAAGTTGGGAGTATCATTTGCGTTTACCTCTAAAGGCGGGCGGGCCAGTAGAAAGCGTCCGGCATGGTATTCGATCTAGATAAATAGAGGAGGCAATCACATTGATTAAACCTATTGTAAAAGATATATTTTTTCTCAGCCAAAAATCTGAGGCCGCCACAAAGCAGGACCTGTCCG
>DFHP01000066.1:27155-52947 GCA_002371335.1 Eubacterium sp. UBA3720 | reverse complement strand
TTCGGTGGTTCGAATCCACCACCATCCACTAAAGTGAGAACGCGCCGATGTGGCTCAATTGGCAGAGCAGCTGATTTGTAATCAGCAGGTTATCGGTTCGAGTCCGATCATCGGCTTTTCACTTTTTTTAATTTAATATCGCGGGATGGAGCAGTCCGGAAGCTCGTCGGGCTCATAACCCGAAGGTCATAGGTTCAAATCCTATTCCCGCAATTTTTTTATGCCCAGTTAGCTCAGTTGGTAGAGCAGCGGACTGAAAATCCGCGTGTCTCTGGTTCGATTCCGGAACTGGGCATTTTTGGAGCATTAGCTCAGGTGGTAGAGCACTTGACTTTTAATCAAGTTGTCCGGGGTTCGAGTCCCCGATGCTTCATAAGCTGTTATTCTTTTGAATAGCAGCTTTTTTTTATATCGTTGAAGACTGCACAAAGGAAAGCAGTAAAGCTGCAGTGCGGCGGCGCGCAAAGTCCGGTTCGCTCATCTCAAAATAGAGGAACTGGGGAATTAACGTCCGCTTGCGGACTTTGTTCTGCTATAAGATACGGGAAAGTGGAACTTGTCTCCGTCCCCAGTTTCATTATTTGGGGTGTTTTTTCGATGAAATAGTGTTAATATACTTATATTGCAATGTTGATTTTAGAAGTAGATTTAAGGGGAGAATTATGAGCAATGAATCTAAATCGGGTATCGGTACGGGGAGAAAGGTACTGATCGGCTGTATAGTGGTTCTTCTGATTATTATTATACTGATCATAGGTTTTATGGCGTATCAGCTGATCAGAGCACAGAGACAGACCGGGGCTTCCAGTGTAGAATTTGAAGCTTACTATGTGAATGCTTCAAGCAGCGATTCAGCTGTACAGGCCGCATCAGAGACGCCATCTGCAGAAGTGCCTGCTGATCTGCCGGTACCGACAGTAGTTGGTGATGAATTATACTGCGATAACGCATATATGATCAGGGTCAGTGATGGAGCTGTGCTTTATGATAAGGCGAGCGATGATCAGATTTTTCCGGCGTCTATGACAAAGATCATGACGGTTATTACCGCGATCGAAAATGCGAAGGATATAAATATGGAATGTACCGTGACACAGGCGGAGATTGACGAAGTGTACGTACAGGAAGCTTCTATGGCCGGATTTACAGCAGGTGAGACAGTAAAGCTTACGGATCTGCTTTATGGAAGTATGCTTCCTTCAGGAGGAGAGGCTTCACTTGCAATTGCTGACAATATTGCGGGGAGTTCAGATGCTTTTGTGGAGATGATGAATCAGAAGGCTTCAGAGATCGGAATGACCAATACCCATTTTTCAAACTGTACGGGTCTGCATCAGGACGATCATTATTCCACATGTAAGGATTTTGCGACATTGACCAGCTATGCAATAAAGAATCCGACTTTCCGTCAGATTTTTACGACTTCTACATATACTACGACTTCCTCTGCGGTTCATCCTACGGGAATTACACTTTACAGTACACTGTTCCAGCATCTGGACAATGAGACCCTGAATAACGGGGCAGTCATTGAAGGAGGTAAGACCGGATTTACCGATCAGGCGCTGTATACACTTTCCAGTCTTTGTTCTTTTGGCGGTCAGGAGTATATTCTGGTGACAGCTCATGGTGCAGGAATAGACTTTTCTCATATTGCTGACGCAAAATATATGTATGGTCAGCTTTCCTGATGATGGCGTCGAAACATAATTATACATACATGGTAAAATGTGCTGACGGCAGTTTGTATACCGGCTGGACCACCGACCTTGAGAAAAGGATCAGGACTCATAATGAGGGAAAGGGCGCAAAATATACCAGGAGCAGAAGACCGGTGGAGCTGGCCTATTGTGAGGTTTTTGATACAAAAGAACAGGCCATGAGCCGGGAGTTTCATATGAAGCGGCTCACAAGGCAGCAGAAAGAAGCTCTTGCCGGGGAATGGGCGGCTCGAAAAGAAAAGGAAGGATCTCTGTCAGATAAAGAGGATCTGATCACCGAAAGTGAAGCGATGACAGATGAAAAGCCGGACGCAAATACTGATCGACATATCGGTAAGAAAGAAATATAAGAAAAATATTAAAAGAAGAATAAAAGACGAAAAAAGGACGCTGTGTGTGTACGGCGTCCTTTTTTTGTCTTTTTTCTTCCTTATCCAGTGTTATGCAGCGAAGTTCAATGTTATTCAACCGCAGCTCAGCGTTATGCAGCGCTGTTCAGCGTTATCTGGCTTTGTTAAATCAGAACATAGGAACGATGATCATAGTTTGATGTTTTTCAGAAGGCTTCCCAGATTCGTGGTAAGGTCTTCTGTCTTCGGAAGCTTGTAGTCAGACGGAGCTGCCTCCTGACGATCCTCTCTTGGTGCTTTTGCTGCAGGAGCTGTCAGAGCTTTGATAGAGAGGCTGATCTTTCCGTCCTTGACATCGAGGACTTTAACCTTTACATCATCGCCAACTGCCAGAACATCAGACGGATCGTTGATCCTCTTCTGAGAGATCTGAGAAATATGTACAAGACCGGAGATTCTGTCGCCGAGATCAATGAATGCACCGTATGGTTTGATGCTCTCTACCTTACCTTCGAGAATTGTATCTTTTGCAATTGCGTTGATCTTTGCCTGACGCTCTTCATTTGCTTTAGCGCGAAGTACATTGCGTGCCGAGAGGAGAAGACGATTCTTTTCTTCATCAGCTTCTAATACCTGTACTTCGATTTCCTTCTGAAGATAATCGTTCAGATCATCAACGTGTGACAGGGAAAGGTGTGATGCAGGGATAAATCCGCGGATTCCCTCTACATGTGTAACGACACCTTTGTTAACTACTTCCTCAACCGTAACGGTCAGAACAGTTTTCTCTTCAAGACACTGATTGATCGTTTCCCAGTTTGCCTGTCCTTCGTCCTTGAAAGTTTTAAAGGACTCATCAATTGCTTCCATGCTCATTGTTTCTTCTGCCATTAAATCTCACCTCATCATATGTTTTTATAAGTGCGTATCTATGAAATAATTATTCGTTTTTCGATACAGCTTATTAGATTATATCATAGAAATGATTTTCCCGAAACCAAAAGTAATATATGAATAAACAATAATTTGAAAATAAATAAAAAAATCACAGGTTTTTATAAAAAAGAGACTTTTACTATTAAATAATATCAAAAAAAATGGTATCTTGGACTTAATACAAAAATATAGGTCCGGACAGTGAAAAAATATAATTGTTTTTTCTCTAAGAGAAACAGGGATCTGTAAATAAATATTGCCGGCCGGGGGACGTTGGATCGGAGGACCGGCAGGAACAAGGGGTATTTTATGGAAAAGAATAATTGTGTTTACATTATAGGACACAGAAATCCGGATACGGATTCTGTATGCTCCGCGATCGGTTATGCGGATATTAAGAACAGAACCGAGAAGGGGATGTTTATTCCTCGAAGAGCGGGACATCTGAATGCGGAGACGGAATTTGTCTTAAATTATTTTAATGTAGAAAAACCGCAGTATATGCCCGACGCCGCAACGCAGCTTAAGGAAGTGGAATATCACAAACTGCAGGGTATTTCGGATGACTGTACGGTCCGGGACGCATGGGATATGATGCGTGAGGAGAATGTAAATACGCTGACGATCACGGATGAAAACAATTTCCTTGAGGGAATCATCACGATCAATGATATCGCCACATCCTTCATGGATACTTTTGACAACGGAGTACTTTCGGCTGCGCATACGCAGTTCAAGGCTATCGCGGATACGCTTGACGGAAAAATCATCGTGGGAGACGGTGAAAAGTATTTTGAAAAGGGCCGTGTGGTTATCGGCGCGTTCCGCCCGGAGATGATGGAGCAGTTTATAGAAGCGAACGATCTGGTCATCATGGGAAACCGGGCGGAGGATCAGCTGAAGGCTTTTGATCTGAAAGCAAGCTGTATCGTAGTAGGACTGGGAGCTGAGATCAGCCCCTCCATCAAGACTCTGGCGGAGGTTATGGGATGCATGATCATAAGCAGCCCGATGGACACCTATGCGATAGCAAGAAGGATTACACAGGCGATACCTGTTAAGCATCTGATGAAAAAGGATGATCTGATCACATTTACACTGGATGATAAGGTGGATGATATAAAAGAGATCATGTCAAACAGCCGTCACAGAAGTTATCCGGTCCTGGATGAGAAGGGTCACTGCCTTGGCACGGTATCCAGACGTAATATGATCGGAGCAAAGGGAAAGAAGCTGATCCTGGTGGATCATAACGAAAAATCCCAGGCGGTGCTTCATGTGAACGAGACGAGGATCCTGGAGATCATCGACCACCACCGCATCGGATCGCTGGAGACGATCTCGCCGATCATGTTCAGAAATCAGCCTGTGGGATGTACGGCGACGATCCTTCATCAGATATATGAGGAGAGAGAGCTGGAGATCCCTGCAAATATAGCCGGACTTCTTATGTCGGCCATTATTTCGGACACGCTGATGTTCCGTTCGCCTACCTGCACGCCTGCGGATGTGGCGGCAGCGAAGGATTACGCGAAAATTGCGGGCGTGGATAATATTGAGGAGTACGCGTCAAAGATGTTCAAGGCCGGCAGCAATCTTTCGAGTAAAACGGCAGAAGAGATATTCCATCAGGATTTTAAGAAATTTGTCATCGAGAAAAATGTTTTTGGCGTAGGCCAGATCAGTTCCATGGATTCGGGCGAGCTGGATCAGATCAAGGAAAAGATCATGCCGCAGATGGATAAAGAGTGCCAGAAGGGCGAGATCCATATGATGTACTTTATGCTGACAAATATCCTTAAAGAGACTACGAAGCTTGTCTTTGTGGGAGACGGCGCAAAGGAACTGGTGGAGAGCGCGTTTAATATCAAAGCGGAAGATGACTTTGCGATTCTGGAGGGAGTCGTTTCCAGGAAAAAACAGCTGATCCCGGCGTTCGCGGCAACGCTTCAGCAGTAGAAGAAACAAAAAATGATCGTTTTTTATAAAAAAGAACAAAAATATTTCTCTTTTACACTTTAAACGGAAATTTTTATTGCACACTTTAGACGGGAGTGATAAAATCAGACCCGTATTATAAATCGGCACTTAAGGAGGACAAAATATGTCTTATATCGATGAAGTTATCGCTCGTGTAGAAGCGAAAAATCCGGGACAGCCGGAGTTCCAGCAGGCAGTCAAAGAGGTCCTTACATCTCTTGCACCAGTCATTGAAAAAAATGAAGATAAATATAGAAAACTCGCTCTGATCGAGCGTATCGTAGAGCCGGAGCGCCAGGTTAAGTTCCGTGTTCCGTGGGTTGATGATAAAGGTCAGGTACAGGTAAACACAGGATACCGCGTACAGTTCAACAGCGCTATCGGACCGTACAAGGGAGGACTTCGTTTCCATCCTTCAGTTAATATCTCTATCCTGAAATTCCTCGGATTTGAGCAGATCTTTAAAAATTCTCTTACAGGACTTCCGATCGGCGGCGGTAAGGGCGGTTCCGATTTTGATCCCAAGGGAAAATCAGATGCCGAGGTTATGAAATTCTGTCAGGCTTTCATGGCTGAGCTGTTCAGACATATCGGAGCAGACACAGACGTACCTGCAGGCGATATCGGCGTAGGCGGCCGTGAGATCGGCTATATGTACGGCGAGTATAAGAAACTTACAAATATGTACGCAAGCGTGCTGACAGGCAAAGGACTCACATGGGGCGGATCTCTTGCCAGAACACAGGCTACAGGTTACGGACTGCTGTACTTCACAGAGGAGCTTCTGAAGATCAACAATATCGATATCGCAGGAAAGACAGTTGTTGTTTCCGGTGCCGGAAACGTAGCTATCTATGCTATCGAGAAAGCATATGAGCTCGGAGCCAAGCCTGTTACATGTTCTGATTCCACAGGCTGGGTATATGATCCGGAAGGAATCGATCTGGCAGCTCTTAAAGAGATCAAAGAGGTTAAAAGAGCAAGACTTACAGAGTATAAGAACTATCGTCCGAACGCTGAGTATCATGAGGGACGCGGCGTATGGTCAGTGAAATGTGATATTGCTCTTCCGTGCGCTACGCAGAATGAGCTTGACATTGATGACGCAAAGGCACTCGTTTCTAATGGATGTATCGCTGTATGTGAGGGCGCAAACATGCCGTCCACACTTGAGGCTACAGATTACCTGAAAGAGAACGGAGTTATCTTTGGACCTGCAAAAGCAGCTAACGCAGGCGGCGTTGCTACTTCTGCCCTGGAGATGTCCCAGAATGCCGAGAGACTTTCCTGGACATTCGAGGAGGTTGATTCCAAGCTTAAAGGCATCATGATCAATATCGTGCATAACATCGACGCGGCTTCCAAGGAGTACGGAATGGAAGGCGACTATGTAGCAGGCGCAAACATTGCCGGATTCCTGAAAGTAGCAGATGCTATGATCGCGCAGGGAATCGTTTGATCTTTTGCCGCAGAAAAAGATTTTGCAGAAAAAAAAAGAATAACAGAAAAACAGCAGGCCGGTGTATTCATATATGCCGGTCTGCTTATTTTATTTCACAGTAAATTATGTTAATTTTCAGATTGTTTTTAATCGAAACCAAACATCGGTAAGGGGCAGAACAAGCCTTTTTAACTTGACAATGAGGATTATATTGGTAGAATGATAACTAGAGTTTTATATAAGTGCATATGATCCATGGGAAATATCTCTTTGTAAATTCTCGAATAAAATTCAGAGGTGAAGAATGTATAAGTATGTCATTAAGGGGGGCAATCCTCTGGTTGGCGAAGTGGAAATTGGGGGAGCCAAAAACGCCGCACTCGCAATCGTGACAGCTGCAATCATGACAGATGAAACTGTTCTGCTGGAAAATATTCCGGATGTCAGCGATACGAATGTACTGTTGGAGGCAATTTCCGTTATCGGAGCAACCGTAGAGAGAATTGATCGGCATACAGCCCGGATTAATGGTTCTACCATTGGGTCTGTAAGTGTAGATTATGAGTTTATCAAGAAGATACGTGCGTCGTATTATCTTTTGGGAGCGCTTCTTGGAAAGTATAAGCATGCCGAGGTACCGCTTCCGGGAGGATGCAACATTGGAAGCCGTCCGATCGACCAGCATCTGAAGGGGTTCAGAGCGCTGGGAGCCACAGTTGACATTAACTATGGTATGATCATGGCGGAGGCAGAACATCTCCATGGCGCTCATATATATCTGGATATGGTATCCGTAGGCGCGACTATCAATATTATGATGGCTGCGGCGCTGGCAGAGGGAAGCACCATCATAGAAAATGCAGCGAAGGAGCCGCATGTCGTTGACGTGGCAAATTTCCTGAACGCGATGGGCGCGAACATTAAAGGCGCAGGTACGGATGTGATCCGCATTAAAGGGGTAAAGAAGCTTCATAAGGTTCAGTATACGATCGTTCCTGATATGATCGAAGCAGGAACGTTTATGTGTGCTGCAGCGGCCACAAAGGGAGACGTTCTGATTAAAGATATCATTCCGAAGCACCTTGAGGCTATTTCCGCCAAGCTCGCTGAGATCGGCTGCGATGTCATTGAATTTGACGACGCAATCCGTGTTTCCGCAAAGAAAAGGCTTGGAAAAACACATGTGAAGACATTGCCTTATCCGGGATTTCCTACTGATATGCAGCCGCAGATAGGGGCTACGCTTGCTCTTGCAAGGGGAACAAGTATCGTTACGGAAAGTATTTTTGAGAATCGTTTCAAATACTGTGACGAGCTTGCCCGCATGGGAGCGAATATCAAAGTTGAAGGAAACAGTGCGATCATTGATGGCGTAGAATCCCTGAAGGGAGCCAGGATCAGCGCACCGGATCTTCGCGCGGGAGCAGCGCTTGTGATCGCGGGAATGTCGGCAGAAGGCATTACGATCGTGGACGATATAGTTTATATTCTTCGCGGATATGAGAGATTTGCCGAGAAACTGCGTGGTCTTGGGGCCGATATACAGCAGGTTTCCGAGGAGAAGGAGATCCAGAAATTCCGTCTGCAGGTCAGCTGATGGTATAGAAAAGAATATGAAATCATACGCCGTTTGCAGGAAAAAATGCAAACGGCGTTTTTTGCGGCCGGCACTTTGGATTTTCAAGTGCAAACGCCGAAAATTCATTAATGCCGCTGCCTGTAAGACAGAAGCGGGAGCGTCCTGACGATGTATTTTTCATGATTAAACTGTTCAGAAATGACATTTGGGAAGTTTTTTTGTTTTTATACATTTTTCACAGTGAATTTATGTAAATAAAGGATTTATGGTAGAAAAGAACCAAAAAAAATCTAAGGGGTTGACGCGGAATAAGAAAAGGTTTATGTTGTCATATGAATTTAATAAACAAATTCCCTTATTCAGAGTGGTGGAGATACAAAGGATCTGTGAAGCCACGGCAACCCCGGAAACGGAAGGTGCCGACCTGAGCGAGCAATTCGAACAATAAGTGGATTGATTGAAGACAGACAATCCGCCTATTGCAGGGTGGATTTTTTTATGTGCAAAAAAGCCGGAAAACGGCTGTGCCGGAAAGATGTGCTTACGCGTAAGGAATTTGACGGGATTATTTTTCTAAACATAAGGAGAACAAAATGGAGAAACTTTTATTTACATCTGAATCTGTTACCGAAGGACATCCGGATAAAATCTGTGATGCCGTTTCCGACGCAGTGCTTGACGCATATATGGAGCAGGATCCTATGAGTCGTGTGGCCTGTGAGACGGCCACTACGACAGGCATTGTAATGGTCATGGGAGAGATCACGTCCAAAGCTGTAGTAGATATCCAGAAGATTGTCAGAGATACTGTTTCTGAGATCGGATATACGGACAGTGATTATGGTTTTGACGCAAACACATGCTCTGTCATGGTTGCGATCGACAAACAGTCTGCTGACATCGCCATGGGAGTTGATAAAGCGCTTGAAGCAAAGGAAGAAACAATGAGCGACGCCGACCTCGACGCGATCGGCGCAGGCGATCAGGGAATGATGTTTGGTTATGCGTGTAACGAGACGGAGGAACTGATGCCATATCCTATTTCCATCGCGCATAAGCTGACCAGAAAACTGACAGAGGTCAGAAAGAACGGAACCCTGCCATATCTGAGACCTGATGGAAAGTCGCAGGTAACAGTGGAGTATGATGAAGAAGGAAATCCGAAGAGGATCGATGCGGTCGTTATCTCCACACAGCATGCGGCAGACGTGAGTCAGGAACAGATCCACGAGGATATCAGGAAATATGTATTCGGACCGGTGCTTCCCTCAGACATGATCGATGAGAACACAAAGATGTTCATTAACCCGACGGGACGTTTTGTCATCGGCGGACCGAACGGAGATTCAGGTCTTACGGGACGTAAGATCATCGTTGATACCTACGGCGGATATGCCCGTCACGGCGGCGGCGCTTTCTCCGGAAAGGACTGCACAAAGGTAGACCGCTCCGCGGCTTACGCTGCCCGCTATGTGGCAAAAAATATCGTTGCGGCAGGTCTTGCTGATAAATGTGAGATCCAGCTTTCCTATGCGATCGGCGTTGCGTATCCGACTTCTGTTCAGGTATTCACCTTTGGAACAGGAAAGATCGACGACGAAAAGCTCACAGATATTGTAAGAGAGAATTTCGACCTCCGTCCTGCAGGCATCATTAAGATGCTGGATCTGAGACGTCCGATCTACAAACAGACATCTGCCTACGGCCATTTCGGAAGAACGGATATCGATCTTCCGTGGGAGAAAACAGACAAAGTAAACGATCTGAAGGCGTATCTTTGAAGAAAAACACGCCGGAACATAACAGAATAGAAAAATTGAGAAAAAGTTCACACTTGCGTGCCAACGCAGGTGTGTACTTTTTTTTACGAAAAGTATAATATCTATTATATAAGTTCAGAATTACCCGGTTACATGAATCGGATTGAAGGTGATCGCAAGGCTCCGTATAGTCAGGAAATTGTGTGACGATTCAAACGGCTTCCGCGCAAAGAACTTCTCAGTATTCACTGCATCTGCTGCTAATATTCGCGAAATCATAAACTCGCTTCGCCGAGGCAGTATGATTTCTGCTCATACAGCAGATTCCGTTCATACAGAAGTTCTAATGCTTGTGCAGAGGTTTGAATCATTCACACTAATTTCCTGCCCTCCGGAGTTTCGCTATCGCCTGTGAACGGATTTGGCGGAAAGGAGGGACCCGGCCGGAATGAAGGAGGGAATGAGCCTCAGAAGCAGGATAGGTATCGCGTTCATTACCATGATCGTTGTTCCTGTGCTGATCACGGGGCTGATCATTACATTTCTTTTGAATATTAAGCTGAAGAGTATTACAAAAGAATACGGAATAGAAAAACCGACGTTCAGTATGTTATATAATACTTCCTATATGGTGTCCTCAAGGATAGACGGAGAGATCAATTATCTGAGAGATATCATTAACCAGGATCCTGAAAAAATGAATGATAAGGAATTCCTGTCGGAGGAAAACGGGCGTTTAGCGGAGAAGAATACGTACATCGTTCTGAGAAAGGGGAACTATATTTATTTTAACGGCATCCCCGGCGTCGAAGATCAGGTTATACTGCAGAATCTTCCTTCCTATGAGGAAGCGTACGGAAGAGAAAGCAATTATTATTATCTTCAGGCTGAGGGAGAGCATTACGCAGGACAGCTGGATTTCAGGATCGGCGATGAAAAAAATGTCGTTTACGTGGTGACGGCAGTAACGGACGATATGATCCAGATAAGATCCTGGGGACCGGATATTATCCTGCTGATCATTTTTATACTGGTCCTGACAGGGGTCTGTATGGCATACTGGATATATAAAGGTATCGTTACGCCGCTTAATGAGCTTGCTTCCGCCACCAGAAAGATCAGAGACGGAAATCTGGATTTTACGGTCCGGACGAATACGAATATAAATGAGATCAGGGCGCTTTTCGAGGATTTCGAGGAGATGCGGGCCAGACTGAAGGTATCGACGGAGGAGAAAGTAAATTTTGACAAGGAGAGCAAAGAGCTCATCAGTAACATTTCTCATGATCTGAAAACGCCGATCACGGCCATAAAAGGCTATGTGGAGGGGATCATTGACGGAGTGGCGGACACGCCTGAAAAGACAAGTCATTATATACGGACGATCTATAATAAGGCGAACGAGATGGATATGCTGATAGATGAGCTGACGCTCTATTCCAAGATCGATACAAATAAGATTCCTTACACTTTTACAAAGATCCCTGTCTCGGATTATTTCGACGATTGTGTGGATGATCTGCGGATGGAGCTTAGCGAGAAGAATATCGAGCTTGCATATTTCAATTATCTGGAGAAAAACGAGATAATAATAGCCGACGCGGAGCAGCTTAAGAGAGTAATTAATAACATTATAAGCAATTCAGTGAAATATATGGACAAACCCGCTGGTATCATAAACATACGCCTGCGCGACGCCGGCGACTTTGTGCAGGTGGAGATCGAGGATAACGGCAAGGGTATCGACAGGAAGGATATCGGCAGGATATTTGACAGATTTTACCGGGCTGATGCGTCCAGAAATTCATCGGTAAAGGGAAGCGGTATCGGACTTTCCATTGTCAAAAAGATCCTGGAGGATCATGAGGGCAAGGTCTGGGCGACCAGCAAAGAAGGCGTTGGAACTACAGTTTGTTTTATTCTGAGGAAATATATAGAGGCGCAGGAACAGCAGGAGGAGCAGCATGAGCAGAATACTAATAATAGAAGACGAAGAGGCAATAGCAAATCTGGAAAAGGATTATCTTGAGCTTTCGGGATTTGAGGTAGAGATCGAGAATGAAGGTGATGCGGGACTGAATAAGGCCGTCAACGGTGATTTTGATCTGGTGGTACTGGATCTGATGCTTCCGGGAGTAGATGGATTTGAGATCTGCAGACGGATCAGAGAGGTAAAAAACATTCCGATCATAATAGTTTCGGCAAAGAAGGATGATATTGATAAGATCCACGGTCTCGGACTGGGTGCTGATGATTACATGACCAAGCCGTTTTCTCCAAGTGAGATGGTAGCCAGGGTGAAGGCGCACATGGCCCGATATGAGAGACTGATCAGCATCGGCAAGCCGCAGAATGATATTATCGAGATACGTGGTATAAAGATTGATAAGACCGCGAGAAGAGTCTGGGTCAACGGCGAGGAAAAGGCTTTTACAAATAAGGAGTTTGATCTGCTGACATTTCTGGCGGAGAACCCGAATCATGTGTTTACGAAGGAAGAGATCTTTAAGGAAATCTGGAATATGGAGTCCATCGGCGATATCGCCACGGTTACGGTCCATATAAAGAAGATACGTGAGAAGATAGAGTATAACACATCCAAGCCGCAGTATATTGAAACTATCTGGGGAGTGGGATACCGCTTCAAGGTGTGAGGTGTTCCTGGACATGAAGTGGGAAGTTTTTATAAATGATTAGATTGAAAATCGCGCCCGGTTAGGGGCGCGATTTTTTTCGGCTGTGTTTTTGATTTGTATTTTTTATTCTCCGGACCATTTTTGAAGTTTTCTTTTGGTTATCGCCGCCGGATTTTTGTCTGATGGTTTGGTTTTTGTCACCGGCCTTCCTTCCGGAAGCAGAGGGGCGGTGTTCCGGGGAGCGGCGGGATTTTGACATTTTCCGCGGCGGGATAAGGGCGTTTTTTCCGAATCCTATCAGGTCCTCGCGGTGAGCCTTGACGAGAGCTTCCCTGACCAGATCGTAGTTTGCCGGATCTCTGTACTGGATCAGCGCGCGCTGCATTGCTTTTTCATGAGGGTCCGTCGCCACATAGACCGGCTCCATCGTGAGAGGATCCAATCCTGTGTAGTACATGCAGGTGGAGATCGTTCCGGGGGTAGGATAGAAATCCTGCACCTGTTCAGGCATGTAACCGAGATTTCTGATGTATTCTGCCAGAGCGATTGCGTCGTCCAGCGTGCTGCCCGGATGCGAAGACATCAGATAGGGCACGATGTATTGTTTTTTTCCGAGCTTTTCGTTCATTTTTTCAAATTCTTTTACAAAGGCGTTGTATACTTTGACGCCGGGCTTTCCCATACGCCTCAGAACGTTGTCGGAAATATGCTCCGGAGCGACCCGCAGCTGGCCGCTGACATGAAATTCGCAGAGCTCACGCAGAAATTCTTTGTTTTTATCTGCCATCAGATAGTCAAAGCGGAAACCGGAACGGACGAAAACTTTTTTTACCCCCTGAAGTTTTCTCAGCTTCCGCAGCAGAGCGAGGTAATCTTTGTGATCGACGTCCATGTTTTTGCAGGGTTCCGGGAAAAGACACTTCCGGTCCTGACAGGCCCCTTTGATCATCTGTTTTTTGCATGCGGGTTTCCTGAATTCGGCGGTGGGGCCGCCAACGTCATGGATATATCCTTTAAAATCAGGATCTTTGATGCATTCTTCAGCTTCCTGTACGATGGATTCGTGGCTTCGCGACTGAATGATGCGGCCTTCATGGAAGGTAAGGGCGCAGAAATTGCAGTCGCCGAAGCATCCCCGGTTCGAGGTCAGGCTGAATTTGATCTCGGAAAGGGCGGGAATTCCGCCGGCCTCCCGATAGGACGGATGATAATCGCGCATATACGGAAGCGCGTAGACGTCGTCCATCTCCTGAGTAGTAAGAGGACTTGCGGGCGGATTCTGTACCACGAAAAGGCTTCCGTCATACGTTTCATACAGACGCCTTGCAAGGATCGGGTCCGTGTTCCTGTGCTGTATGGCAAAGCTCTTCGCGTAAGCCGTTCTGTCATTTTTTATTTCTTCAAAATCAGGGAGGCGGATCGCGTCATAAATGATGGACTCATCTCTGGTCTTATACACTGTTCCGTTAATATACGTAATATCTTTTATGTTCATTCCGCTGTCCAGGGCGTCGGCTATCTCGATGATGCTGTGCTCGCCCATGCCGTAGGAGATCAGATCCGCGCCGGAATCCAGAAGAATAGAGCGTCTGACCCGGTCGGACCAGTAATCGTAATGGCCGAGCCTGCGCAGACTGGCTTCGATCCCGCCGATGATGACAGGCGTTTTTTTGTATGTGCGCCGGATCAGGTTACAGTAGACGATAACCGCGTAATCAGGTCTTTTTCCCATGACTCCGCCGGGGCTGTAGGCGTCTGTGTGCCGGTGTTTTTTTGAGACCGTATAATGATTTACCATGGAATCCATGTTTCCGGAGGAAACCAGAAATCCCAGGCGGGGTTCGCCGAACTCGGCGATGCTGTCAGGATCCCGCCAGTCGGGCTGGCAGAGCATGGCGACGGTATAGCCGAAGGATTGCAGAAGGCGGCTGATGATCGCGCTTCCGAAGCTTGGATGATCCACATATGCGTCGCCGCAAACGTAGACAAAATCCGGCTGTGAGATCCCCTGATCTGACATCTCCTGTTTATTAATCGGTAAAAAACCTTCTGCCATGTGTACTCCTTTTCGCTCCCGAAGCTTTCGTAAATGCATGATGAAGTGTTATTATTGAATAGAATAAAAACGGATCTCCGCCCGTTAACAGTGTCTATTATGGTATCACGAAATCGGCGGAGGTACAAATTTTTAGAAACGGCAGCGGGCAGATCCTGCGGCAGCATGGAGAATCAGGTGTGTGCAGCCGGAAAAAATATAAAGACCGGGAGGGAAGAGATATGAAGATCGATCCGTCTGTTTGGATGGCAGAGGGCAGCGTGGTCCTGGGGGACGTTACCCTGGGCAAGGATGTAGGTATATGGTATAACGCGGTGGTGCGCGGAGATACGGCGTCCATCGTAATCGGAGACAGGAGTAATGTGCAGGATAACGCGGTGGTGCATGTGGATTCGGGCCATTCAACGACGATCGGCGAAGGAGTGACCATCGGGCACGGGGCTATCGTTCATGGATGTACTATCGGCGATAATACGGTAATCGGCATGGGAGCCATAATCCTTAACGGCGCGGTCGTGGGAAAAAACTGTACCATCGGCGCAGGATCTCTGGTTTCAGGGGGAACAGTGATCCCCGACAACAGCATTGCTTTCGGAAACCCGGCAAAGGTACGCAGAGAAATGAAGCCTGAGGAGATCGAGTTCAATAAACGGAACGCGCAGGTATATGTTGATCATGTTTATGAGCATAAGTTGGAGAAATCGTAAATAATTAACTAAGACTTCCCACATGGCGTTTTTGAAACAGTCGTCATCATGAATATAAAATCTCAAGGACGCTCGTGCTTCTGTCTTGAAGGCAGCGGTACTAATGAATTTTCAGCGTTTACACTTGAAAATTCAAAGTGCCGGCCGCAAGCCAAAACCTTTTCGATGTTATTTTTTATGATGACGATAGATCCTTCATCATGAAGTGGAAAGTTTTTATAAATAAGTGTTCATAAAAGCTATCAGTTAATGAGAAAAGAGAGGCTTTTTGTATTATTTGGGAACAAATACATCAAAATTATCAAAAACTGGTATGGTTTTAGTAAAAAATGACAAAATATTGCAAAATTAATTGTATATTTGCTCACGAAAAAGTTTATTGCGGGTTCACATTTGATTTTTCATCTGCTATAATGGTGATATTAATCAAACGTGGGTTATTGTGCCCTTTTTTTGGCGCGTATAATGAGCTGCAAAAGCTTTTTATATAAGAAAGGGAAACCCAGAGAAATATTAATTTATAAAGGAGAAAATGGTTATGGATGAGTTTAGCAAAGCATTACAGGCAGACAAAAGAGAGATTATCACTATCCCTACAATTTACAAAATGTCAGATTTCGGTCAGCTCGCAGCAGAGTTCAATCTGGGAGAGAGAGACGTTGTACTGACAAACGAGTTTATTTACAAACCATTTATGGAAGAGTATAACATTCCGTGCCAGTATGTGTTCCAGGAGAAATTCGGTCTCCTTGAGCCGTCAGAGGAAATGATCAACATCATGTATGATGCTATTCCTTATGATTCATATGACAGAGTTATTGCTATCGGCGGCGGCGCCATCATGGACCTCTGCAAGCTTCTCGGATGTAAGAGACCTGCTTCCATTCATGAGATGTATTTTAAGAGAGAGCCGGTTATCCATGAGAAAGAGGTTATCGCTATTCCTACTACATGCGGTACAGGTTCTGAGGTTACAAACATTTCCGTATGTATCGTTAAAGACGAGAAAGACGGCGTTCTGACAGGCGGAGAGACAAAACTTGGTCTGGTATCCGACGATATCACACCGAACAAGGTAGTTCTTATTCCTAAGTTCATCTCCACTCTGCCATACAGACCGTTCATTACATCCGTAATCGATGCTCTGATCCATGCAACAGAGTCTTTCCTGTCCCCGAGCAGAAAGACTATCACATCCGAGATGTACTCCAAGAGAGCTATGGAGATCATCCTTGAAGGTCTTCGTCTCATCGCAGAGGAAGGCCAGGAAGCACGTCTTAACTACCTTGATGAGTTCTCAACAGCTTCCTACCTTGCAGGTATTGCATTCCTGAAAGCAGGCTGCGGTACAGTTCACGCTATGTCCTTCCCGCTGGGTGGAACATATCACGTACCTCACGGCGAGTCCAACTACGCTCTGTTCGGAAAGATCATGGAAATCTACAACGAGTATAATCCGAACGGCGAGCTGCTTCGCTTCAAAGAGCTGGTTGCTTCCATCACAGGATGTGAAGTTGAGAAAGCTATCGATTATCTGAACGAGATGCTTGAGAAAGTTTACCATCTGAAACCGATCCATGAGTATGGATTCAAAGAGTCTGATATCGTTGACTTTGCTGAGTCTGTAGAGGCTAACCAGCAGAGACTGATCACAAACTCCTATGTACAGCCATGGACAAAAGAGCTGTCTCAGAGAGTATACAGAGAGTGCTTCTGATCCTTAAGGGAAGCCTCGCCTGACCCTTTTCTTCAGAAACAGAAGAATGATCATGTATCCTATGTTTCTTCTGCGGGTCAGAGCAATATGTATGATGATTAAACAGGAAACCTGGAGATCCACATTCAGGGACAGCGGTTTTTG
Source organism: Eubacterium sp. UBA3720 (assembly GCA_002371335.1). Lineage (GTDB taxonomy): Bacteria > Bacillota > Clostridia > Lachnospirales > Lachnospiraceae > DFHP01. The sequence goes on along the minus strand of DFHP01000066.1, from coordinate 35,920 downwards.
CGGACTGTCTGTCCGGATCACCGGGCTTCCTGTATTCACCGTAAACTATTCTTAATGTAGAAAGGATTTTATATATTATGATGACAAAGGACCAGTATATCGAGTCTTTGAGAAAGCTTAATCTGAACCTGTGGATGTTCGGTAAAAAAATCGACAATCCGGTAGATGATCCTGTTATTCGTCCTTCTCTGAATTCCTTTGCAGCTACTTACGCGCTCGCAGAGGATCCTCAGTATGAAGATCTTATGACAGCTACTTCCCACCTTTCAGGAAAGAAGATCAACCGTTTCACGAATATTCACCAGAGCACAGATGATCTGATCAAGAAAGTTAAAATGCAGCGTCTTCTTGGACAGAAAACAGCAGCCTGCTTCCAGCGTTGCGTAGGTATGGACGCAATGAACGCTCTGTACAGCTCCACATATGAACTTGATGAGGCATGCGGCACATCCTATCATCAGAATTTCCTTAAATTCCTTACCCGTGTTCAGGACGAAGATCTTGCGGTTGACGGCGCCATGACAGACGTTAAGGGCGATAGAGGACTTGCTCCTTCCAAACAGGCTGATCCGGATCTTTTCCTTCACGTAGTAGAAAGAACGGCTGACGGCGTTTACGTAACAGGCGCGAAAGCTCATCAGACAGGTTACATCAACTCTCACGAGGTTCTTGTAATGCCTACGATCTCCATGCGCCCGGGCGATGAAGATTATGCTATTTCTTTCGCTGTTCCGACAGATTCCGAAGGTATCACATTGATCTACGGACGTCAGTCCTGCGATACAAGAAAACTGGAAGAGTACAATTCCATCGACGTTGGTAACCAGACATACGGCGGACACGAAGTTCTTGTTATTTTTGACCGTGTATTCGTACCGAATGACAGAATCTTCCTGAACGGAGAGGTTCAGTTTGCAGGAATGATCGTAGAGCGTTTCGCAGGATTCCATCGTCAGTCCTACGGCGGATGTAAAGTCGGCGTGGGCGACGTCCTCATCGGAGCTACGGCAGAGGCTGTAGATATGGCAGGATGCGCTAAGGCTTCTCACGTTAAAGATAAACTTATCGAGATGACTCATCTGAACGAGACACTGTATGCCTGCGGTATTGCATGTTCTTCTCAGGGAGCACCTACAAAATCAGGCGCATATCTGATCGACCTGCTTCTTGCTAACGTATGTAAACAGAACGTTACAAGATTCCCGTATGACATCGCGCGTCTGGCCCAGGATCTGGCAGGCGGACTTATGGTTACTCAGCCATCAGAGGCAGATTACCGCAATCCGGCTACACATGATTACATTGAGAAATATCTGAAGGGCATTGCATCTGTTCCGACAGAAGACAGAATGAGAATTCTCCGTCTCATCGAGAACATGACAATGGGTACTGCAGCAGTAGGATATCTGCCTGAGTCCATGCACGGAGCAGGTTCACCACAGGCTCAGAGGATCATGATCTCCAGACAGTCCAATATGGCAGCTAAGAGAAAACTCGCACGTGTCATCGCTCACGTTGACGCGGAGTAAACTGAAAGAATGCTGCAATGCGCAGTAAAATTCTGCGGGGGATGTAATCCGCGCTATGACCGCGGTGCTGCCTATAAGCGGGCTGTGCGGGAACTTAAAGACGTGGCTGCATTTTCCACGGCGCAGGATAGAGTTAAATACGATGTGCTTCTGATCATCCGCGGCTGTACACAATGTCCTTACATGTATGAGGAGATAAAGGCGGAACACAGAGTTGTCTGCACATCGGAAGAATCAATTGACAAGGCGGTCGAAGAGATCCGGCGCCTTGCAGAAGTTAAAACTGAAAACTGATGATCGGGCCGCGCGGAAACAGGATCGCTGTTTCCGCAAGGTCTGACGAAACGGCAATGTTTAGAGAGGGCAATTCATGAAAAGAGTAAATATTATCTCTCCGGAAGAAGCTGCTATGATGGTTGATGATGGTGTTACCATCGCGACAGGCGGATTTGTAAGCTGTGCATGTCCGGAGACATTATCCAAAGCACTTGAGAAACGTTTCCTGGAGACAGGACATCCGAAGGATCTGACACTGTTCTTCGCGGCAGGTCAGGGTCATCGCGATGGTACAGGCGGAGATCATTTCGGTAACGAAGGAATGGTCAAAAGAGTAATCGGCGGTCACTGGGACCGCGCTCCGAAGCTTGGAGCCCTTGCACTTGAGAACAAAATCGAGGCGTATAACCTTCCGCAGGGCGTTATCTCTCATATGTACAGAGATATTGCTGCTCATAAGATCGGAACTCTTACTCATGTAGGTCTGTATACCTTCGTTGATCCCCGTCTGGAAGGCGGTAAGCTTAACGAGAAGACAACAGAGGATCTGGTAGAGGTAGTTAATGTCTGCGGAAAAGAGCTTCTTCTCTACAAAGCATTCCCGATCGATGTAGTATTTATCCGTGCTTCTTATGTCGACGAGTTCGGTAACGCAACAGTTCACCGCGAGATCGGACCTCTGGATGTAACAGCTATGGCTCAGGCATGTAAGAACTCTGGCGGTAAGGTTATCCTTCAGGCTGAGAAGATCGTACAGGGAGGATCTCTGGATCCTAAGCTTGTAGCTATACCGGGCATCTATGTAGACGCTGTTGTTGTAGGAACGGAAGAGGAGAACATGCAGTGTCTCGGCATGCCGTATGACGGAGCCCTGACAGGCGAGTTCCGTATTCCTGTAGATGATATTCCGGCTATTCCGCTGGATGCAAAGAAAGTCCTTGCGCGCCGTGCGGCTATGGAGCTTCCGAAGGACGCTATCGTTAACCTCGGAACAGGTGCTCCTGAGAAGATCGCAAACGTTGCGGCTGAGGAGGGTATCTCCGACAAGATGACGCTTACCGTTGAGGCAGGTTCTATCGCAGGCGTTCCGTATGGCGGAACACAGTTTGGCGCAGCCGCAAACTCAATGGCTATCATTCCTCATAATGTACAGTTCGACTTCTATCAGGGCGGCGGACTGGACGTTGCATTCCTTGGTCTTGCAGAGACAGCTCCTAACGGAGACCTTAACGTTTCCAAGTTTGGTACACGTCTGGCAGGAGCCGGCGGATTTATCGACATTACACAGAACGCGAAGAAGGTATGTTACTGCGGAACATTCACAGCTAAGGGGCTGAAGGTTGCATGTGAAGACGGAAAGCTTGTTATCGTTCAGGAAGGCGCTAAGAAGAAATTCGTCAACAAGGTTCAGCAGGTTACATTCTCCGGAACATATGCAAACCAGGTAAAACAGCCTGTTCTGTATATCACAGAGCGTGCCGTATTTGAGCTTCGTCCTGAAGGCGTTACGCTGATCGAGATCGCTCCGGGCGTTGATCTTCAGAAAGACGTTCTGGATCAGATGGAGTTCATGCCGCAGATCGCATATCAGGAGGACGGAACAGTTAAACTGATGGATGCCAGAATCTTCCGCGATGAGCTGATGGGACTGAAGGACGACGAATGATCGTCTGATATACTAAAAAAGATCGCGGAAGGCAAAATGACTTCTGCGTTCAACTCAGTGGCGGGTGACAATCCCCGACTGAGTTAAAGCCTCCGGCGGATCGCAGCCGCGCTCAGTGGAAGGGGTTTCGCCCCGGGCGCGGCGCGGCAAGAACGCCAGAGGCGTTCTTGAATACTGATAATTTCGTAATAAGGAGAAATTAAAAAATGACAGACGTAATTATTGAGAAACAGGGTAATGTAGCTATTGTTAAGATCGAGCATATGCAGGCAATGAACGCGCTCAGCACAGATATGTACGCTCAGCTTGAGGAAGCTTTTGATCAGCTTGCTGCAATGGACGATGTTTATTGCGTAGTCCTTACAGGTTCTTCAAGAGTTAACAAGAAAGGCAAAGAAGTACAGTCTTTCGTAGCAGGCGCAGATATCTCCGAGATGTCCACACTTACAGTAGAAGAAGGAAAACAGTTCGGAAATAACTCCAACCGTGTTTGCTGGAAGATCGAGAACTTCAAACATCCTGTAATCGCAGCTATCAACGGTTTCTGTCTCGGCGGCGGCGTTGAGCTTGCTATGTCCTGCGATATCAGGATCGCTTCCGAAAACGCAAACTTCGGTCAGCCTGAGGTTGGTCTTGGAATCACACCGGGATGCGGCGGAACACAGAGACTGGCTCGTTACGTAGGCATCGGAAAAGCTAAAGAGATCCTTTATACAGCACGCGCTACATACACAGCAGCTGACGCTCTGGCTATGGGCCTTGTAAACTATGTATATCCGATCGATCAGCTGATGGATGAGGCTATGAAGCTTGCGCAGGAGATCGCTGCTCAGGCTCCTATCGCTGTTTCTCTGGTAAAAGAGGCTGTTAATGTAGGTATGCAGACAGACCTTAACTCCGCTCTGAAATTCGAAGGCAACGTATTTGCACAGTGCTTCGCTACAGAAGATCAGAAATACGCTATGCAGCACTTCCTGTCCAAGAGCAAAGAGCCGAAAGAGTTTAAGAACAAATAATGACGGGTCATATTTAAAGGATCGTCATCAGATGATAAAGATAAGGGAGCTGTCGCGAAAGCGACATCTCCCTTTTATAGTTGTGTCCGGCGGCAGGCGTTTTCCGTTGAGTCAATATCTGCCCGTGAACCATATCACCGAACTGTCGGAGATCTGTAACGAAGAGTGTCCGGGACAGGATGTGAATGAGACCTGTCGCCGAGCAGATCCAGCAATGTTATATCCGCGGCTGTGAGGATCTTTCCGAAAGCGTTGAGCTCACCGGGATTTACGGTCTTATTCGTTCCGTGATAATCGCTTCCCGCGCTGACTGCGAGGTGGTATTTCTCTGCTTTTTCCAGAAGAAACGCGGCCTCCTGCTCAGTATACAAAGAGTAATAGCATTCCAGTCCCCGTATACCGTATGCGATGAGAAACTGCAGCTGTTTTTCGAGATCCTCTTTTGAAAGCGGTTTTTCACCGATACCTCTTAAAGGATGCGCCCATACGGGAATCCCGCCGGAATCCAGAATGGCTGATATTGCCATTTCTGCGGGTATCCTGTCTTCGCCATATTTTTCCCCGGGGATGTATTTCAGATACTTTTCGATCGCTTCTGTGATGGTGGCGGCGTAACCCATGCGTATGAGAACTTTTGCCATGTGGGGCTTTCCGCAGATCTCCAGAGCCATGAGCTCATCCCGGTCTTTTTCAGAAATAATAATATGCTGGGTGTTTTTCAGATAATCCAGCCTGCGGAGCAGCTTTTCATCACGTTTTTCTTTCCCGAGGCGCAGCGCTTCCCGGAAAGAAGCATTTTCCGGATCAAAATCATACCCGAGGATATGACATCTCCTGACCGGTGCCCGGCATGAAAACTCAATGCCCCTGAAAAATGTAAGGGAATTTTCGGGATCAAATGAGACCGCGCCGGAGATGGATGGTCCGAACGACGGCCTGGAAAGAAGTCTCTCGACCTCCATCGTACCTTTGATCGTATCATGGTCGGTAAGTGAAAATGTCTTTATTCCCTGTTTTCTTATGGCAGTGATCAGGCTTTCCGGGGTATCGGTGCCGTCAGAAGCCCGGCTGTGCATATGCATGTCTATATCAGAAAAACGTTTATTCATAGTCTGGTCCTTTTCATAATATTAAACCTGAACAGTCTGATAATGAAAACACCATCGCATGGACGTTCCGGCTGTTCAGAAATATTTTAACACAAAATACGAAAAAATAATTGACATATATTTAATATATGATAATATATTCATATGAACAAAGATTCATTAATAACTATTAAACATGAAGTGAAAGTTTTAATAAGAATCTGCAGGCAGCGGTATAGTAACAGACATGAAGGAAGGCGGATGAATGCATAATAGTGATACAAGCGTAGACCATCTGATTATGAATGTTTCAGAGGAAGAACTGGTGGATCTGGCGGAGTTGTTTAAGATCTTTGGAGATTCGACCAGGATCAAGATCTTATATGATCTGTTTCAGGGAGAGAAAAACGTTTCGGAGATCTGCAGCGATCTGGAGATGAATCAGTCGGCGATTTCTCATCAGCTGAAAATACTGAAAACATCGAAGCTTATCTCTTCCAGGCGTGAGGGGAAAGCCATGATCTATTTCCTGGCAGATGATCACGTAAAGACGATCATCGCCATGGGCAAGGAGCATATAGAAGAGTGATAAATGCCGGCGGGCATAAACGCGATATTTTTAAATCAGGCGCGTAAGCCGTTTGCGTTCACATATTTCGTTCGCATAATTACATACAAGCGGCGTTTCGCAGTCATCTGATTGGTTTTACACAGGTAGTTGGTCTTACAACTGAAAAGGAGAGGGAATTATGAAGAAAAAATTTAAAATCGAAGATCTTTGCTGTGCACATTGCGCCGGAAAAATCGAGGAAGCGATCAAACAGCTTGACGGAGTTAACGATGCGTCCGTAAGTATAATCACAGAAAAGATGATGATCGATGCGGATGATGAAAAGTTTGACGATATCGTTAAAGAGGCCGTCGCCATTGCGGCAAAAATCGAGCCTGAGTGCACGATCCATGTAAAATAATAATCGGAATCAGATTCCGCAGATTCCGGATCGAAAGCAGGAGCCGGGATCCGGAATCTGCGGATGTTTGTTGTGTTACAGGAAATCTGTCGATTTCCTGTGACACAAACCCTTTGAAATAAACTTTTCGGAGGATTTTTCTATGACAAAGAAACAGAAAAAAGAATTAAGAAAGATCATTATTGCGGCCTGCATCTTTTTTCCGCTGCTGATCTTAAAACACACGGGAGTTCCTGCGGCAGTGTTCGGGAACAGGTGGGTAAGCCTTATCGTTTTCCTGGTTCCTTATTTTATCGTCGGAGGAAGCGTAGTTAAGAGAGGACTGCTTGGAATCAGGAACCGGCAGGCGTTTGACGAGGCGTTTCTGATGCTTCTGGCCACGATCGGTGCATTTGCGACCGGAGAATACAGCGAGGCCTGTGCCGTTATGCTGTTCTATCAGGTGGGAGAGTTTTTCCAGAGTTACGCCGTCGGAAAATCACGCAGATCCATCCGTGAGCTGATGGATATAGCGCCGGAATTCGCTAACGTGGAGCGGGAAGACGGTACGATCGAGACGGTAGACCCGGACGAGGTCGAAACCGGCGATGTACTGATCATCAAACCGGGCGAAAAGATTCCGGTGGACAGCACGATCCTTGAAGGATCGTCTATGATAAATACTTCTGCGTTGACAGGCGAGTCCGTGCCCAGGAGCGCCCATCCCGGAGACGCGGTCATTTCGGGCTGTATCAACGGGGACGGTCTTCTGAAGGTCCGCGCTGATAAAATATATGACGATTCGACGGTGGCCCGTATCCTGGAGATGGTGGAATCGGCCTCCGAGAAGAAATCAAGGACGGAAAATTTCATTACCCGTTTTGCCCGGTATTATACGCCGATCGTTGTTTACGCGGCGATCGCCCTTGCAGTGATCCCATCGATCGTTTTTGGAAGTCCGCTGCAATGGATCTACAGGGCGTGTACGTTCCTTGTAATTTCCTGCCCGTGTGCGCTGGTCATTTCTGTTCCGCTGGCATTCTTCGGAGGTATCGGCGCGGCGTCAAAGGTGGGCGTCCTGGTCAAGGGTTCCAACTATCTGGAACTGATGGCGAAGCTGGATACTGTCGTATCTGATAAGACGGGTACTCTGACGGAGGGCAATTTCCGTGTTTCGAGTCTCGAATGCGCGGAAGGCGTTACGGAAGAGGAGCTTCTGATCCATGCGGCGCTGGCAGAGGAAACATCTACGCATCCGATCGCGAAATCCATACGGGAAGCGTTTGAGCAGAGGGGACTGGAAGAGCTGACTGCGCATGCAAAGGTAATTGGCGCAGAGAATATAACAGGCCATGGTATTATCGCGGAAGTATCGGGACTTGAAGTATGCGGAAAAGCAGATCAGCCCGAAGGAGCAGATCAGCCGGAAGAAACAGATCAGCCCGAAGGAAAAGATGAAAGAACGAACTGCCTGATCTACGCCGGAAATGAAAAACTGATGAGGAAGTATAATATAGACTTCCGGCCATCCGGAGACGGAGCCGCCACCGTGGTTTATATAGCCTGCGGCAGCCGCTGTCTGGGATCGGTCAGCATCAGGGATGAAGTCAAGCCGGAAGCAAAGAAGGCCATCGCAGATATGAAGACGCGCGGCGTGCGCCGGTTTATCATGCTGACGGGAGACAGAAAAAATGTGGGCGATGCAGTAGGAAGAGAGCTGGGCATCGACGAGGTTTTTTCGGAATTGCTTCCGCAGGATAAGGTCTCGAAGGTAGAAGAGATCATGGATAAGCTTGATAAAAAACAGAAACTGGCGTTTATCGGCGACGGTATCAATGACGCGCCTGTCCTTTCCAGGGCTGACGTAGGTATCGCCATGGGTTCCATGGGATCTGACGCAGCCATCGAGGCGGCCGATGTGGTCATCATGGATGATGACCTGAACCGGATCGGATCGGTCATGAAGGTGGCGAAAAGGACACTGTCCATCGCGATGCAGAATATAGTTTTTGCCATGGCGGTAAAGATCGCCATTCTGATCCTGGGAGCTTTGGGACTGGCGAATATGTGGGCAGCGGTCTTCGGAGATGTGGGAGTGGCAGTCATATGTATTCTGAATTCCATGAGGCTGCTGAATACAAAGAGAACCATATGATACAGGAATAAGGGAAAGAAACAGACTAAAACTTCCCACATATCATCTTTAAGACAGTCTAATCATGAAAATAACATCTCAAGGA
>DFHP01000066.1:12932-27065 GCA_002371335.1 Eubacterium sp. UBA3720 | reverse complement strand
GTACTAATGAATTTTCGGCGTTTACACTTGAAAATTCAAAGTGCCGGCCGCAAGATAAAACCTTTACGATGTTATTTTTCATGATGAAGACTGCCGCTTCATGATCACAACTATTCAGAAATGACATGTGGGAAGTGTTTAAAATTAATTTATGTGGCGTTTGAAGAGGCGCGTTCGTAAAAAGCGGAGATGAAAAAAATCATCTCCGCTTATTTCGTTTGTGTAACGTTTGTACTGTAGGGGTAGACTAATTTGACCAATATTTCCAAAAGGTTTTTTGGCATAATAGCCAATGGGATTTAAGAAAGGAGATTTTCATGACGAAAAAATTCACCAAAAAAGTTCTTTCCGGTCTGTTGATAACAGCCATGGCGGGCAGTTTTGCCGCCTGCGGTTCAGGCGGAAATACCCCCGCGCAGGAAACAACAGGGTCGGCGGCGTCGGGAAGCACGGCAGAGGCTGAAGGCGAATGGAGTCCTGCACAGAACATTTCGATGATCGTTGCATATAAGGCGGGATCAGGAACGGACAATACGGCCCGTGTATTATCTGAGTTTGCTACAAAGGAGATGGGTCAGACGGTGGTGATCAATAATCTGGAGGGCGGCTCGGGATCCATAGGATGGACGTCGCTCGCGCAGGCAAAGCCGGATGGCTATACGCTTGGTTTCATTAATCTTCCGACGGTATGTTCTAATATCGTGGAGGGACTGGGAGATTATACGATGGAGGATTTTGTTCCCGTATGTAATCACGTAGATGAGACTGCGCTGGTGCTGGTTTCCGCGGATTCCGAGTTTGATACGCTTGAGGACCTGGTGGCTTACGCGCAGGATCATCCGGGGGAGCTCAAGGCTTCTACGAACGGTGAAAAAGCATCCAACCATATCGGCGCGCAGCTGCTGGCAAGCTCTGCTGATTTTGAATACAGCGCGATCCCTTACGGCGGAACGGCCGATCAGCTGCTTGCGCTCCGTCAGGGAGAGGTGGATTTTTCCGTGGCAAAAGAGGCGGACATCGCGGCTATGATGTCTGAGGTAAAAGTTCTCGGCGTTTTCAGCGAAGAAAGAATGGAGAAATTCCCGGATGTGCCTACTCTAGGAGAACTTGGTTATTATGACAAATGGTATGGCAGCCGCCGTGTTATCGTAGCTCCGAAGGGCACGCCTCAGAATATCATAGATTATTATGAGAAGGCTTTTAAGACGGCCATGGAGGATCCGGAGTATGTAGAGGCGGCAGAACAGGCCGGCATCACTACTTATTTCATGGATCAGGAGGAAACGGCGGCAATGCTGGAAGATCAGTACGCGTTCTGTACAGATGAAGTTGCAGAACTCTGGTAACAGCACAATGAACTGAAAGGTAATCGGTAGTCTTATGAAAAAAACAGATATCGGGGTCGTTGCCGTGTTCTATGCGGTCTGCATTTTCTTTCTGGTAATGACGCTGCAGCTGCCCCGCGCGGCACAGATCTATCCTCTTTGCATTATCGGACTTATCTTTTTTCTGACAAGTCTGTATGTGATAAAAATGATCAGAGGCGCGATCCGCGAGGGCGTGGTCAGCGGACTTGATGACTTCAGGGATCTGCTGCCGGGCCAGCTTATTGCGATCTTTGCGATGATCATCGTTTATCTGATATTGATGAGATTCGTGGGATTTTATATTTCTTCCGCGGTTTTTATGGTGGGAGCTCTGCTGTTTCTGAGAGTAAGAAAGCTGTTTATAGCGATATCGACGGCGGTGGTCATCTGCCTTGTGTACTGCGCTTTTTCACGCTTTCTGGGAGTTCATCTTCCGACGGGAATATTTTTCGGATAAAGAGACAGGGGAGGACATATCATGCTTAATACTTTATCTCTTATGGGACAGGGTTTTCTTAACGCCCTGATGCCGGCAAATCTGCTGGTCATGGCGCTGGGTACGACGATAGGACTTGTAATAGGATGTCTCCCGGGCCTCTCCGCGGCGATGGGCGTGGCCCTTTTGCTTCCGATGACATTTTCCATGGATGCGTCTACGGGGCTGATCATGCTGGGTGCCATATACTGCGGAGCTATTTTCGGCGGTTCGATCTCCGCCATTCTGATCCATACGCCGGGAACGCCGGCTTCAGCGGCGACGGCGATCGAGGGTTATCAGATGACGCTTCAGGGAAAGGCGGGAAAAGCGCTCGGCGTAGCATGCGTTTCCAGCTTTTTCGGAGGTCTGCTGAGCTGTATATCACTTTACTTCTTTGCCCCTCTGCTGGCGCAGCTTGCCATGAAATTCGGATCTCCGGAATATTTCTGGCTCTCTATCTTTGGCCTGACGATCATCGCGGGAGTATCCTCCAGATCAATGCTGAAGGGACTTATGTCCGGCGCGCTGGGACTTCTGATATCGACCATCGGAATGGATCCGATGGAAGGCGTTAAGCGGTTCATGTTCGGGCAGAGCACTCTTTATGAAGGAATAAATGTGACATGCGCGCTGATCGGACTTTTCTCCATGAGTCAGGTGCTGATCCTGGCGGAAAAGAAGATCAGGGAGCGGCCAAGGGCTGTCAAATATAAAGACAGAATGATACCGACAAAAGACGAGATGAAAGAGATCGCTCCGACTATAGGACGCTCGTGGATCATAGGAAATCTGGTGGGCATTTTGCCCGGAGCAGGCGCTTCCATCGCATGTTTCCTGGGATACAATACATCAAGGCAGTTTTCAAAGCATAAGGAGAGGTTCGGACACGGCTCCATCGAGGGAGTTGCCGGATCTGAAGCCGCTAACAACGCGGTCACCGGCGGTTCGCTGATACCTATGCTGACGCTGGGCATTCCGGGGGAAAGCGTTACCGCGGTCCTCATGGGGGGACTGATCATACAGGGCCTCACTCCGGGACCGGATCTTTTCCTTGGCGAGACGGCGAAAATGACATATACATTTTTTGCGGGATTTGTTCTGATACAGTTTTTCATGCTGGGAATCGGACTTCTGGGAAGCCGCGGATTTTCACAGATCAGCAGACTTTCGGACGCCATTCTGATCCCGGCCGTGACGATTCTTTGTGTGGTGGGCTCGTTCTCGATCCACCAGAACTATGTAGATGTAGTCATCATGATGATCTTTGGAGTCATCGGCTATCTGGCGCGCAAATTTGATCTGAATACGGCGGCCATCGTGCTGGCTTTGATCCTGGGACCTATCGGAGAAAAAGGTCTCCGGAGATCGCTGGCCATCTCCGGCGGAAATCCGTCGATCCTCTTTTCGACGCCTCTTTGCTGGGTGCTGATCGCGCTGTGCGTATTTGGCATTCTTTCTCCGATCCTGATGAACCGGATGGAGGAAAAGATGCCGTCAGGAGAGAGAGACGACACCTGAAGCTGTAAGCTTTTATGATTAATTAAAACTTCCCACTTCATGATGAAGGGTCAGATAATGAAATCATCGTTTCAGAAAAATCTTCAGAAAAAGGTATTCCTCAGAAGCATGCTTGCTGTCTCGCTGAGCATGCTTCTTTTTGTTCTGGGGCAGACGATCCTGTCTGTGACCCGAAGCGCAGCAAGAGCAGGCGCGGCGCTGGATCAGATGGAAGCGGCGTATCGCATGCTGGAGGAGAAAAACACAGATTATCTGCTGGGAGCAAATCTGGAAAGAGCGGTCACGGCGCTTCTGGAGGATCCCGCGGATGAGGAAAACATCATGGAGATGGAAAATCTTCACCGGAGATTTCTGGATTCCATAGACATAGGCAGCGACATAGTGATCACGGACAGATCGGATAATGTGCTGTATTCATCCTTCAGCTCCAGCGCGCTTACCTCGTATCTTTATAATTATAATAACGCGGTCATCTATCAGGCGGACAGATCAGGAGAAGAGGTTTACAGGGCAGTCTACTCTGAAGGAGGAGGCTATGCCGATACAATGCTTGTCCGTTCTGTCAGGCAGGGAGGAAAGACCGCAGGGCATATAGCGCTTTATATTTCAGGAAGTGACTGGAATTACTATCTGTCCGAGGCGGATTTCGACGGCGTCATAACGGATGAAAGGGACAATGTGATGTACGCCAGCCGCTCGGATCTGGCAGGAGCGGCAAATAAGTTCGGCGGCGTCGGACGCGGGATATGGAAGAACGGGGAAAACCGTTACTGGGCCGGCGTCAGGGAAAATGAAAGAGACGGCATCCGGATCTATGCGCTCATTTATTATCCGTTTAACTACACACTGACCATCGGCACGGTCATTCTGGTGACCTTGGGCCTGGCCTGGTTTTTAACGGTCAGAGGACTCTCTTCATCCATGGCGGCGTACAATGCCGCTTCGATCGAGAGACTGATCTCGGAGATCAGGATCATAACAGAAGGAAATGCGGAACACAGGATCAGTCTGGAGACCGGCGATGAGTTCGAGGAGGCGGCCCAGGCTATGAACCGGATGCTTGACACGCTGGAGGAACTGAACAGGAACAATTCCGAGCTGATCAGGATGAATGCGGAGTTTGAGATGTCTCAGCTGACCGCGCAGATGAATCCCCATTTTCTGTACAATACGCTGGAGATCATCAGAAGTCTGGCGTTATTCGACGCAAAAGGCGCGGAGGAAGTCATTGAGTCTCTGACAGAGGTTCTCCGGTACAGCATTGAAAGATCGGAGGATGAGGTGACGCTTGCCGAGGACATGCATTATATCGGGGCGTACCTGAAGATTCAGAAGATCCGGTTCGGAGAACGTTTTGCGTGCAGGATCGATCTTCCGCCGGAATGTCTGGAAATAAAGGTTCCCAGGCTGCTTTTGCAGCCGCTTATTGAAAACAGTATCAAATATACCTACCGGACAAAGCCTGAACTGATCATACATATCCGGGGAGAAGTGTTTGGGGATACCTTGACCCTGTATGTCAGAGATAATGGTCCCGGAGTAGAGAAAAAGCAGCTTGAAAAGCTTCAGCAGGAGCTGAAAAGGCACGACTTCAGAAATAAAGACGGCCATATAGGGCTGCATAATCTTTCGCGGCGCCTTTATCTGAAATACGGGAAAGGGAGCGGCGTCAGCATACGAAGTCCTCTTACCGGAGGGTTTGAGGCTGCCGTAAGGATCTCACGTGGCTGCACGCAGGCATACGGCAGGGATCCTGCAGAAAGGAGGAAAAAATGTATAAGGTTTTGATCGCGGAGGACGAGGAGATCATCCGCAAGGGGATCATTTTTTCGGTCCCGTGGGAGGAGATGGAATGTACAGTGGTGGCGGAAACAGGAAATGGAAAAGAAGGCGCCGAACTTATCCGCAGGCATGATCCGGACATCGTGATCGCAGACATAAACATGCCTGTGATGGATGGGCTGGAAATGATCCGTGAGACCTTTGAAGAATATCATTACGGCGCAGTTATCCTTTCGGGGTATTCCAGCTTTGATTACGCCAGAAAGGCGATCCATTACGGCGTGAAGGAATATCTCCTCAAACCCCTGCGCCGGGATGAACTGGAGCAGGCGGTCAGGGAGGCTGCGTCCCAGAGCCGGATCAAAAGAGCCATTGCCGCGCAGCATGAGAAAAATGAATATATCAGAAGTCTGGACGTGCCGCTTCCCGCTGCGGGAGCTAATGGAAAGGATCCGCTGATCGATCAGATGCTCAGTTATATTCAGGAACATTACGGTGAAAAGATCATTATGCAGGATCTGTCAGAGGCGTTAAATTACAGCGAGACATATCTGAACCGCAGATTTAAGAATGCCATGAATATTACGTTCAATGAGTATCTGAGCCGGTACCGGATACGGAAGTCGATCCGGCTGATCAGGGAAGGGGGCGTCAGGATCCAGGACGTGGCGTGGAAATGCGGCATCGGCGATTATAAATACTTTAACGTGGTATTCAAAAAATACATGGGATGCAGTCCCAGGGAATTCATGGCTTCAGTCCATGGAAATGAAATATAGAGATCAGGGCGCTGAATGCTCCGGTCTCTTTTTTGTGTCGGATTTTCTCCTTTTTGTTTCGGAAATCGGGTGTTTTTGATTTCGGAAAAAACATAAAATCCAGACAGATGGAAGAAAGATAATAAACAGTAAAAACTTCCCGCATGGCATCGCAACAGCCCTTTCAGCATGAAGTGGGAAGTTTTGTAAACAGCTGATTGCGAAAGGGGAGAGGTTTCATGAGTATCGCGATCACGATTGATCACGCCATAAAAAAATATGGTCAGAACACCATCATTCCGGGTCTGGATCTTCACATAAAGGAAGGGGAATTTTTTACGCTTCTGGGACCTTCGGGATGCGGAAAGACTACGCTCCTGCGTATGATCGCGGGTTTTAATACCATCGAGGGCGGAGAGATACGATTTAACGATAAGGTAATAAATCAGATCGAGCCGGGTAAACGGGGAATAGGCATGGTTTTTCAGAACTACGCTATTTTTCCGAATATGTCGGTCCGCAAAAATGTGGAATTTGGCCTGAAATATACGAACATGACGAAAGAGGAGGCAGACGCCGAGACTGACAGGTTCCTTCACCTGGTGCATGTGGACGAATATGCCGACCGCATGCCGGAAAGGCTGTCGGGAGGCCAGCAGCAGAGAGTCGCGCTGGCAAGAGCGCTTGTCATCCGCCCTGATGTATTGCTTATGGATGAGCCCCTGTCTAATCTGGACGCGAAGCTTCGTGTGGAGATGAGGACTGCCATCAGGAATATACAGAAAGAGGTAGGCATCACAACGGTATATGTGACGCATGACCAGGAGGAAGCGATGGCAGTGTCCGACAGGATCGCTGTCATGAAGGACGGGGTAGTTCATCACTGCGGAGATCCCAGAAATATTTATCAGCGCCCCGCGGATATGTTCGTGGCTTCATTTATAGGTAAGTCAAACATGCTGAAGGCCAAGCTGAAGGTCAGAGACGGACAGGCGTATCTGCAGATCGGAAGTCATGAGGCTCCTGTCAATACGATCAGGGAGGAAGAGATTCGTGAACGGGATGTTATCCTTTCTGTACGTCCGGAAGAACTGCAGCTGAGGAAGAATGCCGATGAGCAGGGTATCATGGCGTCGGTAAATGACAGCGTTTTTCTGGGGCTGAACACTCATTATTTTGCGAAGCTGGAGACCGGAGAAGATGTGGAAATAATTCAGGAGTCGGAGATAGGATCCGCCATCAGCGCCGGAAGTACCATAGCGCTGCAGCTGAATATGGAGAAGGTAAATGTGTTTGACGCCGTCACGCGGCAGTCACTGATGACCGGCGTTAAGAATGATATAAAGGATGCGAAGTCCGGTGCCGGGGAGGTGGAGCGCAGTGTCTCATAAAAAATCGAGATGGAATTTCTGGAATGTTATTTCGGCAGTCCTGTTTGCGGTTTTCCTGTTTTTCCTGGTCTATCCGATCGGCAGACTGCTGATAGAATCTGTCCTGGTGGACGGCAAGTTTACATTAGATGAATTCCGGATATTTTTCGGGAAACCGTACTATTATGAATCGATCCTTAACAGTGTGAAAATAGCGGTATGCGTTACGGCAGCAAGCCTGATACTGGGCGTTCCGTTTGCGTATTTTTATTCTTTTTACCGGCTGAAGGGAAGGAAGGCTTTGTTTATCATGTGTCTTCTTTGCACCATGTCGGCGCCCTTTATAGGAGCTTATTCATGGATCCTTCTGATGGGAAATTCGGGGCTTATCACCACGTTTCTTAAATCTCTGGGGATAAGAGGGCTGACCATCTACGGCTTTGGAGGCATCGTGTTCGTGCAGACGCTGAAGCTTTTCCCGCTGGTGGTCATCTGTGTCAACGGCGCTTTCAGGGATATAGACAGTTCTCTTCTGGAGGCGGCTGAAAGCATGGGCTGCAAGGGCGCGGACAGATTCAGAAGAGTTATCATGTCGCTTTCCATGCCGACGATCCTGGCGGCGTCTCTTCTGGTATTTATGAGATCGTTCGCGGATTTCGGAACGCCGGTACTGATAGGAAGAGGATACTCGACATTTCCTGTGCTGATCTATAATCAGTACCTGGGCGAGAACGGGGCGGATTACCATTTCGCCGCCGCGACCAGCGTTATTGCAGTTATCGTTACAGCACTTATATTTTTGCTCCAGAAATGGGCTTCGAACAAATTTAAGTTTACGATCAGCGCCATGCATTCCGTGGAACCAAAGAAACCCCACGGCGCCGGCGGAGTACTGATGCATGTTTTCTGTTATCTCCTGGTGGCGGTAGCTCTGCTCCCGCAGGCGTATATCATAAACATGTCTTTCCGCAACTACAATAACAGTGTTCCGATGCCGGGATATTCGCTGCAGAATTATCAGAGGGCGGCGGACAGATATCTGAGCAGATCGGTGGTCAACACACTGCTGATCAGCTTTATCACACTGGCGGTCATCATTGTGATCGCGGTCCTGATCGCTTATCTGGTAGTACGGCGGAGCAATTTTGTCAACAATCTGATCGATACGATCTCAATGATGCCTTATATCATGCCGGGAGCAGTCGTCGGTATTTCTCTGATCATTGCTTTTTCCAAAAGGCCGCTTGTGCTGACGGGAACGCTTGGGATCATGATCATTGCCCTTGCCATAAGGAGAATGCCGTTTACCAGCAGATCAGCCACCGCAGCCATGATGAAGATACCCATCAGTATGGAGGAGGCGGCTTTAAGCCTTGGAGCGCCGAAGCTTACGACCTTTGTAAGGATCACCGTTCCGCAGATGGCAAGCGGTATCGTTTCCGGCGCGGTGCTGAGCTTTGTGTCGATCATCACGGAAATGTCCTCCGGCGTTATCTTGTATAACAACCGGACGATCACGCTGACCATCAGCACATATACGAGTATTACCGGAGGCGTATACGGAGTCGCCGCTGTGTTTGCGTCGATCACGACGCTTCTGACGATCCTGTGCCTTGCGGTCTATCTGAGATTTACGAAACTTGAGGACGTACGCGTATAAAAAGTAATAACTGCGCACGTTCAGCACAAAATATATAAGGATACAGGTCATGATCTGCATTAAAGGAGTGACCGGAAAAAGATGTGATCGTCTTACGGCGATAACATACAGCAGATAAACCTTTGAAAAATGCCTGAAGAAAGAAGGTTTTTCGTCTTGAAGAAAGAAGGTTTTTCGTCTCATAGGAAGGAGGAGAAATTATGAAGAAACTATTCAGGAAAACGGCGTCGCTGACTGCCGCGGCAGCCATGCTCATGTCTCTGACCGCCTGCGGAGGAACAGGCACAAATAAAACAACAGGAACGGGAACAACAGCCGGAAGCGGCACGCAGAGTGGAACTGCCGCTGTGTCCGCTGAAGACAGACCGGATTGGGTGAAGCCCGCGGACGAAGTAACCGGTAAGGTTACGGTCTATACAACGATGACGGAAGACGAGCAGCAGATACTCCGGGATATGTGGGAAACATATTATCCGGACTGCACCATGGAGATCCAGGCGGATTCTATCGGAACGCTGGTGACGAGGGTAAGAAGCGATGAATCCTGTGACGCGGATGTTCTGGCGGGCGGTATGTTTGCGGCGGACGGCGATATCTACGAAGATATACTTCAGCCATATACAGCTGCATGTGACGACAAGCAGGATTATCATGATGAAAACGGATATATCACGTTTTATGATGTACAGCTGATGTGTCTTGTGGTTAATCCGGAGCTTCGGGATGAACTGGGGATAGAGATCAACGGATACGAGGACCTGCTGCAGCCGGAGCTGGAGGGAAAGATCATTCAGGCCGCGCCTGACGCAAGCTCTTCAGGCTACAGACAGCTTCAGACGATCCTTGCCACAATGGGAGATGAATTTGATGATGAAAAAGGATGGGATTATATCTCGCAGCTTATCCCGGCCAGCTTTTCTTCCACATCCTCGAAGGACGTGTTTAACCTGGTGGCCAACGGCGAGTATGTAGTGGGACTTTCCTATGAATCAGCGGTCGCAGCGCTGGTAAAATCAGGAGCGCCCGTTGAATGTGTATATATGGAAGAAGGAAACACTGCCATGGCAGGAGGCGGAGCGATCACAAAGAATGCACCGAACCTTCCGGCAGCACAGGCTGTGATGGATATCATGTCCTCGGCAGAATTCCAAAGCAGAAGATCCGATGTTTGTTCCGGACGCGGTTCCAACAGCGAAGCAGAGCTGTATGGGCTTCCGGATGCGGAAACGCTCGGCGTAGAAGAACTGGATTACGATTATCTCAATGAGCACAGGGACGAGCTGATCAACCATTGGAATGAGATCGTTGCTGATGCAAACTAAAACAGCCATTATCGTTTATTCGACTCAGACATAATAAGGGAACGACCGTGCTGGCTTATTGCCACGCACGGTCGTTCTCTTGGTATTTTCTGAGCGGAGACGGAGGGATTTGAACCCTCGCGCCGGCGTATGCCGACCTACCGGATTTCGAATCCGGACCCTTCAGCCTCTTGGGTACATCTCCAGAATCAGTCTGCAACACACATTCTATCAAAAAGTTTCCCGGGCTTCAAGTCTCATTAGCAGGATTATTTAAGATTATCAGCAGCCTGCGCATATCTTTTTCCGGAAGATTTGTTTACGATGACGATCCCAAGGGAGACCAGAAGGAGCGAGATCAGTCCGTATATGCTGAAGGCCTGGTTTTGTTCTCCCAGAAGAACCGCGGACAGGATGACGCCAATGACCGGATTCAGGAATCCGTAAACGGTGATTCTGCTGACAGGGTTGTATTTCAGAAGCACACTCCAGAGAGAGTAAGCTACAGCGGAGATCATCGCCATGTAAAGCAGAAGCAGTATCGAAGCAGGTCCGGCGGGAGTCAGGCGTCCTCCCAGGAAGAGACCGGCGGCGATCAGTATCAGTCCGCCTGCGAAAAACTGGCTGCCGCTTAAAGTGACCGGATCTTCCGTGCGTGAAAAATTTTTTATCATACCGGATGAAAGGGCGTACATGATCGCTGACAGAAGGATAAAGCCCTCGCCGTTTGGGGCAAAACTCAGCTCCAGCGGGCCGCCGCCGGACATCTGGATCAGAACGACGCCCGAAAAACCTATGAGGCAGCCGATAAGCTTTCCGGCAGTCAGCACCTCCTGATGAAAAAGAAATACCGCGAAGAATATGGCGAAAAAGGTGCTGGCGGCCACGATGATGGAGGATTTTACCCCTGAAGTATGCGCCAGGCCTATATAAAAGAAGAAATATTGTCCCGCGGTCTGTACCAGAGCCAGCGGGAAAACATATTTCCATGCAGATTTCCGGGGAAGGATCAGTCTGCGGGAGCCGATGCTGCCGAACAGAAGAACAAGGATACCTGAAAGAGTGAATCGCGCTCCGGCAAAGAGCAGCTGGCTTGCCTGATCATCAGAAGCGATGGAAAAAAGCTTGTATCCAATCTTTACGCTGGGAAAGGCGCTTCCCCAGAGAAAACAGCAGATAAAAGTCATTGGAAATATTACGGACAGTTTCGTCCAGTCTGTTTTTTTCATTTGGAATTCTCCCGTATCATAAAGTCAAAGCCTCGATCCCATCAAGTTGAAAAGAAAAGGGAACGGATATAAGTTTAAGGACTTTGTTTTTAGAAATCAGGGCCGGGCATTGCGAAAAAGGAGAACGAACTGCCGCCCTATCCCGTAAAGCCGCCGGATAAATGGTCCTGCGACATATCATAGCATTCCCGGAAAAAAAAGACAACGAGGAGTGAAAAAGAGGGTTTTAAACCTTCGGTTTTCTGAGTATACTATTTATAGTACTTGCTGAAGAAGGGATATGATTCTGAATATACAGGGGAGAAATCACGTGAAATTATTGAGGAAAATAAGGGGAGCAGGACCGGTGATCAGCATCGGAATGGTCATGATCATAACGGGGTCAGCGATGCTTGGCGGCTGCGGTTCGGATTCGGAACTGGGCGAAGTGATCGCATTTGTAGGTAATACCGAGTCAGGCGAAGGAGGACCGGCAAACGCGGAGATCTGGCAGGGGCTTACAGATTACGCGAATGAGACAAACAGGGAGCTGGTCACATATGTGCCGGAGTCGGGCTCTGTGAGAGACGCGGAGCTTGCCATGAAATCGGCGATTGACGACGGTGCGGATGTTATCGTCTGTTCGGGTACGGAGATGAATTACGCTGTTTATGAGGTCCAGAAGATTGAGAAGCATACACAGTTTGTCCTGATCGACGGCGTTCCCGCCGAAAACAAAGAGGGCGGCGATAAGCGTATCAGGGGAAACACCTGCAGTATCATTTTCTCAAGGGAGATCGCCGGTTTCCTGGCAGGATATGCTGCCGTGAAGGACGGATGCCGTTTTCTGGGATTCTACGGTGGAAGCAAAGATGAAGATACCGTCCGCTACGGATCCGGTTTTATTCAGGGAGCAAATCAGGCGGCAGGCGAGCTTAAGCTGAAAAAAGATGAGGTGGTCATTCAATATAAATATATGACGTCGAACGCAATCAGTCCGGCACAGGTGTCAGGGATCGTTTCCTGGTTTCAGGAGGGATGTCAGGTGATCGCGGTGGCAGGCGGCGGCGCTGAGCTTGTGGCGGAACAGGGAGCAGTGCGCGCGAACGGAAAGATCATAACAGATGATATGAATGCTGCGGCAGGAGCGTCGATCATGGCGGCTGCCGGAATCAATTATACGAACGCTGCCCGGCAGGCTCTGACAATGATAGATGCCGGTTCCATTTCGGGCGGCGAGAGCAGCGAGCTGGGAGTAGCCGAAAACTGTATTTATCTGAACATGGAAGGAAGCACCTTCAATACCTTCGGCCAGGCTGATTATGACGATGTCCTTGCCAGAATAGAAAACGGGGAGATCACAGTGACTTCACAGGATGTCACAAAGCTTACCCCGGAGGACTCAGAATCAGGAAACAAGAAAAAAACAGAGAATACAGTCCAGATAAATAACGTCACTATTGAAGAAAGACCCTGATCACGGGCATTTCCGGCTTGAGACCATATTACGAAACTGTTACGTTATAGATGAAGGAATCTACTTTTTCTCTTATCTTTTATAGAAACGTCCCGTTTTACGTTGAAGAGTCTGTTTGATCATGAAAAATAACATTGGAAAGGTTTTGTATTGCGGCCGGCACTTTGAATTTTCAAGTATAAACAACGAAAATTCATTAGTACCGCTGCCTGCAAGACATAAGCGGGAGCGTCCTGACGATGTATTTTTCATGATTAAACCATTCAGAAATGACATGCGGGAAGTTTTAGTTATTAAAAAAAAATTACAGGAAAATGTACGAATGAGTCTTGTAGTGGTGATAGAAGTGTGATACTATTTAACATAATTGTTTAAATGTGTCTAAAATGTTACAATATGTATGATTTGAGGAGAGTATATATGTTGAATAAGAAATGGATTGCAGCAGGTCTCGCAGCATTAATGCTTATGATGCAGGCAGCTCCGGTTTTTGCCGATCCAGCCACAGCACAGGCACAGATCGTTGATCTGGAAACAAAGAAAACAGAGCTTTTAGGAGAAATCGACAGTCTCAGCGTTCAGCTGATCACATCTATGGCAGAGATCGAGGACCTGAAAGTACAGATAGATGATAAAGGAGAAGAAATCGAAGATACGACTTCCGATCTTAAAGGAGCGGAAAAAGTAAGACAGACAGAGTATGACGCAATGAAAAAGAGGATCCAGTATCTCTATGAGAAAGGCGGAGATGCCAGCTGGCTTGAAACTCTTTTGAATTCAGACGATCTGTCTAATCTTCTGACACAGGCAGAATACACGGAAAAACTTTATAAATATGACAGAGATTGTCTGATGGAGTATGCTCAGACAATTGACAGGATCGCGGCTTTAAAGAGCCAGCAGGAAGAAGAAAAAACGTCCCTTGAAAATCTGAAATCCGCACAGGAGACGAATCAGGCAAACCTGACAGCACTTCTGGATCAGGCAAAGGCTCAGTATACGGATTATGACGCGCAGCTTGCAGTCGCTATTCAGAAGGCTGCCGAGTATCAGGCTCTTGTAGTTCAGCAGGAAGCACTGTATCAGGAGCTTGCGACAGCACAGGCTGACGCTATCGCATCAGGAGATACGGAAGCGGCAGAAGCATACGCAGCGCAGCTTTACTCGGCAGGAGGCGGATCAGCTTCTTATTCCGGCGGTTCCCAGGGCGGAAG
>DFHP01000066.1:0-12871 GCA_002371335.1 Eubacterium sp. UBA3720 | reverse complement strand
GGCGGAAGCTCTTCGGGAAGCGGATCTTCAGGAAGAACTTATTCAACAGGAGGCGGATCTTCCATCGGAAGTTCTATTGCATCCTACGGACTCCAGTTCCTGGGCAACTCGTATGTATATGGAGGAAACAGTCTGACAAACGGTATTGATTGTTCCGGCTTCGTAAATCAGCTTTATGCAGCATATGGATATTCCGTACCGAGATCTTCCAGTCAGCTGGCGCAGTCAGGCTCATCGGTATCCAGTCTGGATCAGGCAGAGGCAGGCGACGTTATCTGCTATGACGGACATGTAGGTATTTATCTTGGAGATGGTACGATCGTACATGCGTCCAATGAGAAAGACGGAATCAAGGTAAGCGATGTGAATGCTTCCGGAGATATAGTAGCGATCAAACGTTATTACTGATCACAGTCGGAGGATGTACGCTTAGATATATGACATGACAGAGCAATGTTTTGAAGACCGGACGATAAGTCCGGTCTTTCTTATATCGCAGTAAATCATGTTGATTTCCTGCGATACAGACCCTCCGGGGGATGCACACGCCGCACAGAGGAAGGCAGCAGAGCTGCCGTGCGGCGGCGCGCAAAGTCCGGTTCGCTCCCATCATGAATGAGGGCTGGGGAGATGAAGTCCGCTCGCGGACTTTGTTCTATCACAGTAAATCATGTTGATTTCCTGCGATACAGACCCTCCGGGGGATGCACACGCCGCACAGAGGAAGGCAGCAGAGCTGCCGTGCGGCGGCGCGCAAAGTCCGGTTCGCTCCCATCATGAATGAGGGCTGGGGAGATGAAGTCCGCTCGCGGACTTTGTTCTATCGCAGTAAATCATGTTGATTTCCTGCGATACAGACCCTCCGGGGGATGCACACGCCGCACAGAGGAAGGCAGCTGTGCGCAAAAAACTATCAGGGAAGGGTAAAAAGGAAAGGAGATCCACGTGGAGACTAAAGACATACTGCAGGGAGTGCGTGAAGGAAAGATTTCCGTGGAGGATGCTGAAAAAATATTTGCAAAACGGCCTTTTGATGAGATGGGTTTTGCGAAGCTTGATATGCATCGCGGGATGAGGACCGGATTCCAGGAGGTGGTTTATTGCAGCGGAAAGCAGGACGGGCATTTGAAAGAGATATACCGGCGTCTGTATGAAGCAAACGGTGAAGTATACGGAACAAGGGCTTCGAAACATCAGTATGAACTCATACGTGAGATCATTCCGGAGATAAAGTATGATGAGGCGGCCCGCACACTGAAAGCTGAGCGGAAAGACAAGGAGAGGATCGGCTGTATCGCAGTCTGCACTGCAGGGACAGCGGATATTCCGGTGGCCGAGGAAGCGGCACAGACGGCAGAATTTTTCGGGAGCAATGTGACCCGGATCTATGATGTGGGCGTAAGCGGGATCCACAGACTGATGTCAAGGATGGATCTGATCAGAAATGCAAACTGCGTTGTGGCCGTGGCAGGAATGGAAGGCGCACTTGCCAGCGTTATCGGCGGGCTTGTAAAAAATCCGGTCATAGCGGTTCCTACGTCGATCGGCTACGGGGCGTCGTTTGGAGGAGTGTCGGCTTTGCTTACAATGATAAATTCCTGTGCCAACGGCGTGTCCGTGGTGAATATCGATAACGGATTCGGGGCGGGTTATATGGCGACACAGATAAATCGTCTGGCAGTCGCCGGAAACGTGGAGCAGAGTTAAGATAAGCGATCCTGATCCGCACCGGGGTGCTTCCCTCTGCGCGCAGTCAGGAGAGAGAACCTGGTCAAAAAAAGCGAAAGTCATATTTTGGACGAATAACGGCAGGGGTTGAATAAAAAAGAAACACCAAAAAAACGACAGATAAAAAAAGAAAAAGCAGATTAAAAAAAGCAGATTTTGAAAAAAGAAACGGCAGATAATGAAAGAAATGAAAGATTTATATTTGGAATGTGCTTCAGGAATCAGCGGAGATATGTTTGTGGCGGCGATGATAGATCTTGGGGCGGACAGAAAGGCGCTGGAAAAAGCGTTGGATTCCGTGCAGGACAGATCCTTCAGGACGAAGATCAGTACGGTAAAAAAAAGTGCTGTCTCATGCTGTGATTTTCATGTGATCCTGGATGCTGAGCATGAGAATCATGACCATGATATGGAGTATCTTCACGGAGAGGGTCATGTCCACGGGCATGAGCATGAATGTGCCCATGGTCATCATCATGAGCATGATCACGAACATGAACACAGTCATCACCATGATCACGAGCATGCCCATGGTCATCACCATGAGCATGAACATGATCACATCCATCATCATGTTCATCGCGGATTGAAGGAGGTCATGGAGATAGTCAACGCCTGCGATATGACGCCTGAAGCCCGGAATCTGGCTGAGCGCATATTTACGATCCTGGCGGAGGCTGAGGCGAAAGCACACGGAACCGATATCCGGAATGTACACTTTCATGAGGTGGGAGCGATCGATTCCATCGTGGATATAGTGGCAGCTGCTGTGTGTTTTGACAGTCTGCATATTAATAACGTTTACATTCCATCCATATTTGAGGGAACGGGGACGATACGATGCGCACATGGACTTTTGCCAATACCGGTACCTGCGGTATCAAATATTGCGGCAGCTTACGGACTGGATCTGCGGATCTCGCTTAAGGACAGAGGAGAGTTCGTGACGCCGACAGGTGCGGCCATTGCAGCGGCGATCCGGACATCCGATAAGCTTCCGGAAAATATGAAGATATACAGGATCGGATATGGAGCAGGAAAACGCGAGTATGAGAGACCGAGTTTCCTGCGGGCTTTCCTGGTCGAGGGCAGCGGGGATGCTGATTTGTCCCGGGATGAGATCTGTAAGCTGGAAACAAATATCGATGACAGCACCGGCGAGGAACTGGGTCTTGTCATGGGGCTGCTGATGAAAGCAGGGGCGAGAGACGTAAACTATTCGCCTCTTTATATGAAAAAAGGACGTCCGGCCTGGCAGCTTAACGTGATCTGCAGCCCTGATATGATTTCTGAGATGGAGAATATTATTTTCAGAAATACGACCACGATCGGAATCCGAAGGATGATGATGGAAAGAACAGTTTTGCCAAGGCGGGAAGAAGTAGTAGAGACGCCATTCGGGTCTGCCATGGTAAAAGTGGTGGATATCGGCAGCGAGATAAGATATTATCCTGAGTTTGAGAGTGCCGCCCGGATCGCGGAAGAGAGGGAAATCTCATATCAGGAAGCTTATATGATGATCCTCGGTGAGATCCGGAAAAAACATAATACGTAATGGAAATAATTGCGATTTATCTCAGCGTGAGAAGACCCCCGCTTCTTAAGCGACAGGTTATGACAAGCGAGACTTGGATTTCCTGTGACATGAAAAAAAGACTCCCGCAAGTGGAGTCTTTCTTTCTTAGGAAGGAGAATCCGACCATGCCGGCCGGTATATGAAAAAGAATCAAATCTTACGAAATTTCGTTATTTGTATAATAGAAGTATACGAAGAAAATATATAAAAATCATGTTCAAGTTGTAAACAAAATAAGAACAAAATTCAAAAAGTTTATGAAAAAGGGGTCAAAACAGAAAGGCTTATGAGAATACTGGAATTAGGGGAAAGAGAGTGATAGAATAAATTGAACGACAGGACAAGTTGAAAACGAACAAATTGAACGTTGACATTTCGCCATTATTTTTGTAGTATTGAAACGTTTTTAAAATAACATATACAGGGATATATGTTTTGTATTAGAGCGAATTGCAGTCATCAATGACAGGAGGGAGTATAGATGGGCGGATTCTTCGCGGCGGCTTTAAAGAAAGATTGTGTGTTTGACGTTTTTTTTGGCACCGATTATCATTCTCATCTGGGAACCAGAAGAGCGGGAATGGTGTTATACGGTGAAGAAAAAGGTTTCAGCAGAGCAATCCATAATATCGAAAATGCACCTTTTCGTACAAAGTTTGATTCTGATCTTAAATCAATGAAAGGAACGATGGGCATCGGATGTATTTCCGACTACGAACCGCAACCATTGATCGTTCGTTCACATCATGGGGCATATTCCATTTCTACGGTCGGCAAGATCAATAATGCAGAGGAACTCACAGATGAGCTTCTGAAAACAGGGCATTCACATTTTCTGGAGATGAGCGGCGGAGAGATCAATCAGACAGAGCTTGTAGCTACGCTGATAAACCAGAAGGACAATCTGATCGATGGTATCAGATACGCGCAGGATTTGATAGACGGATCTATGACAATGCTGGTCATGACGCCCATGGGAATATACTGCGCAAGGGATAAAGAAGGCCGCACGCCCGTCATCATCGGACAGAAGGACAATGGATTCTGCGCATGCTTCGAATCACATGCATATCTTAATCTCGGATATAAGGATCATTCAGAACTGGGACCGGGCGAGATAGTTGTCATGACTCCGGAGAAGGTAGTTTCTCTTGTGAAGCCCGGAAAAAGAATGCAGATCTGCTCCTTCCTCTGGGTATACTACGGATATCCGTCGAGCAAATATGAGGGCGTCAACGTAGAGCAGATGCGTTACAACTGCGGAAAATATATGGCCAAAAGAGATCTGGCCGAGGAAGCTCTGGTGGACGGCGTGGATATCGTCGCGGGAGTACCGGATTCCGGAACAGCTCATGCGGTCGGCTACGCCAATGAGTCAGGAATTCCATTTTCAAGGCCGATGATAAAATATACGCCTACGTGGCCAAGGTCCTTCATGCCGACGATCCAGTCCGAGCGTGATATGATCGCAAAGATGAAACTGATACCGATCCACGAGCTGATAGAAGGACAGAGCCTCCTGATCATCGATGATTCCATCGTAAGGGGAACACAGCTGAAGGAACAGGCTCAGTTTCTGTTCGAATCCGGAGCAAAGGAGGTGCATGTGCGTTCCGCATGTCCGCCGCTGGTATACGGATGTAAATTTATCAATTTCTCCCGTTCAAAATCGGATCTGGAACTGATCACAAGACGTGTCATAGCAGAAGAAGAGGGTGAAAATGTCAGCAGGGATATCCTGGATGACTATACAAATCCTGATTCAGAGAGATATCATCGGATGGTGGAACGCATCTGTGAAAAGATGGGATTCTCATCTCTGAGATATAACCGTCTTGATGATCTGGTGAAAGCTATAGGTATAGAAAAAGAAAAACTCTGTACATACTGCTGGGATGGAAAAGAATAACCGTTAAGGCAGATAAGACAGAAAACATATGGAATAAAAAAGCAGCTGTCGAAAGACGGTTTCATATAGGGAGTTTCTATCTCTGAAAAAACCGGCGCAGCCACGTAGTAGTGGCTGCGCCGGTTTTTTTTCGTGCGCAAAGTCCGGTTCGCTATGTGTTAATGTGTCCGCCGGAGTTATTGACGAGCTTTGGATGGGAAGGTATCATAAAGTTAACATAAGGAAATTAACCGGAAACGGAGGTTGGATAATGTATTAAAGGGGCGGTTTTGAGTGAGTATTATTAAAGGAAAAATCCTTGATGACCGATATGAGATCATCAGGGAAATCGGGAACGGCGGTTCCTCAAAGGTCTATCTGGTCTGGGACAGGCATCTTGAAAGGAATTGGGCGGTGAAGGAGATCAGAACAGCTTCATGCTGTGAAGGTCCGGGCCCGACCCGCGGCCCGGAGAATGAGATCCGCAAGTGGCAGCAGAAGCTTTATGCCGAGGCTGATCTTCTCAAACAGTTGAATCATCCCGCGATCCCCATGATCGCAGATATCTTAAAGGGAACAGGTGAAGAAGAGCAGAATCTCTATATGGTCATGGAATATATCACGGGGCTGTCTCTGGAGGAGATCCTCGAGAGCGGAAGGCCGCTTTCGCCGGAGGAATTTTTCCGGACCGGGATTCAGATATGCGAAGTGCTTGAATATCTTCATTCGCAGGATCCGCCTGTCATATTCAGAGATATGAAGCCGGGACATGTCATAACAGGATCCGGCGGAGAGATTCACCTGATCGATTTCGGCATTGCCAGAAGATACACAAAGGGGAAGCTGTCAGACACGGAAACGTTGGGAACGCCGGGATTTGCGGCCCCCGAACAGTATGGAAAGGGTCAGACAGACTGCCGTACGGATATCTATTCTCTCGGGATGACGCTCCGGCGAATGCTGGAAGCATGTCCGGAGATGGGAAAAAGAAAGAAAAAAGCCCTGTGCAGGATCCTTCACAGATGTACGGAACAGGATCCGGAGAGAAGATTTGGGAGCTGTGCGGAACTTGAAAATGAACTGCAGAGGCTTTCGTCCGTCAGAGGCAGCTATTCTGTTATTCCTGCCATAACGGAACCTATCACACATCTTACATTTCATAAAAAACAAAGGCAGTACATCCTTGCAGGGGTGCTGTTTATCTTACTTATGTGTTCAGGCGGACACATCATGATACAGGGGACTTCCCTTTTCGCTGATGAAAGGGAGTATCATCAGCTGATCCATTATTCAGGATCACAGTCACCGGAATATAAAATTGAAAACTGCAGGTCGGCGATCCGGCTCAGACCGGAGGATCCGGCGGCATATAAGGAATTGCTGAGGCTGTATGAGGAAAATGACTGTTTTGGCAGCGAAGAGAGCGCAGAGATCAGCGCATATATTGAAAGCAGCAGGGAGGATTTGAAAACACAGGAAGGATACGAAGATCTCATTCTTTATCTTGGAAAAATGTACATATATATGTACAAAGGCAGCGAAGATTTTCAGACCAGACTTTTGATGGCGGAACCCTGGTTAGAAGAGGTAAAGGACAGTGGAAAAGAAGCGGAAGATTTTGTCCTTCTCGCGTCCTTTTATCGCAATTATGTGCTGCCCGGCGTAAAAATGGACCAGCCGGGAGCGCAAGACTACAGAGATCTGCTTCTTTCGATTGAAAACTGCCTTGATGATAGAGAAAACGACATATCCTCAGATCATCCTTACAGCCGCCTTAGTTTCCTTGACGAGCTTGGAAAAATACTTTATTCACAGTCCGCGGGAATGCTCCTTGCCGGGATGAGAGCGGAGGAAATAACAGATGTAATGCGAAAGATATCACAAAAAGCGGACAGGGTAGACGTGACCCGGAAAGATTGTCTGGAAATGAAAAAGGAAATAACAGAAACGACCGCCGCACGGATCGAAAAACTTGAAATGGAGGAAAGCTCATAGGACATATGCCAAAAAGCAAACACATACATAAATGCATCATGATCATGCTCGCGGCAGCGATGCTGCCCGGAAGCCGCCCCGCGGAACCGGGGACGGAGTTTCGTTTCTCGGAACCGGGGACGGAGTTTCGTTCCATGGAATCGGGAGCTGAGGCTCGTTTCGCAAAAGCGGGTACAAGGATTCAATTTAAAAACTCTGGAATGAGGGGTAAAACATACAGCGCAAAGACTGCAGGTATGAGAACTGTGTTAAAGCCGGAGCCGGAAAAAACAGATGACACAAGTGAGGAAAGCTGTGATAGAGACGAAACTCCGCCTGAAATCACAGAGATTTTTTTTCAGAGCGGAGGGCAGAATTATAAAAGTGAGGCAGGACCGGAAGCTGCCGCAGGATACCGGCACTTTTTTCCGGAAGCGGCATGGTGCACCATAATAATCACAGACGCCGGCGCACAGCAGGAGAGCAAAGATGATACTGAAAGTACAATCGACGGTAAAGGCGATGAGAGAGGGAGCGGCGCAGATGTAGAAAATACCGCAGACACCGAAAATACAACGGAAAGCAGACATCGCTGTGAAAGCAGAACGTTTGTAAAACTGACGTTTCAGGACGCCGGAGGCGGAGGTGAAGAGCGTCTGGAGGAGGCGCTGCTGCAGGCAGAAATAAAAGCTACGGAAAATGACGATAAGGTCTGCAGGAAATACATGCTTCAGTTCGGGCTTCCCGATGTTTTTCGGGGAAGAATAGAAGCCGAACCGTATGACTGCTGCGGTAATCACGGAACACCGGTATACACAGAGGGCTTCGTGACCGGAAACGGAGAAGACGCGGGCATTCCCGGGTCGATCAGTGCGGTTCCGGCAGTGCCCGCAGATGGCATAAATGAACAAGGTGAAGAAATTTATATAAACGATACGATTCCTGTCACGGTGACTCTTGAGAATTACTTTTCCGGCATCGGAAGTGTGGGGATGGAAACGGCCGGAGCGTCGTTTTATTCGGGAGCGGATCCGGAGGCGGAAATCCCGCTGAATCAGGATAAAAACCTGAGACCCGGCAGCAGCTGCAGCGGATGGGAAATTCTGGAAACGGATGAAAACCTAATCACAAAGATGAAGGGTACAGTTTATCTGCGTGCAGAGCAAAATGAAGTTTCGGTTAAATTCGGGTTTTATGACCGGTCAGGAAGGCTGACGGGGATCCGGGAGCTGCAGTTTTATATTGACGGCGAAGCGCCTGCGACGGAGGTGTTCTTTGATCTGAACGAACCTGAAAATGAAAAATATTATAATGCGGCCCGCACGGCAGAAATCAGGGTGCACGAGAATAATTTCGACAGAGAAAGAAGCATTATCAAAGCCCGGGGAACTGAAGGAACGCCGGTCATCATTGAGGACTGGCTGCTTAAGGGAGTGGATGATGCGGGGAAAAAGATTTACTCATGCAGAGTTAAATTTTCGGAGGACGATGAATATAGTTTAAAGATTGATATCACAGATGCAGCCGGAAACACATGTCGGCAGATCCGTTACGCACCGGGCACCCGGGATCCTGAAAATTTTGTCATCGACACAAAGATCGATCAGCTGGAAATATCAGGTCTGAAGGATGGGGGAATCTATGCCGGCAGTATGACAGGGACCATCAGAATTAATGATCTCCATCCTGCAGAAAGCCGAATCAGTATTTATAGAACCGGGTCGGACGAAAAAACGGAAAATGTGACTTCCGAATTTCTGACAGACAATAATATGTCCGGAAGAGCGAGCTTTCTGCATTTTACCGGAGGTGAAGAGGCCGACGGCCGTTACAGACTCCTGGTCGAAGCCAGAGACCTGGCAGGGAACAGGGAGGAAGAGAAGCTGGATTTTGTGATCGACCGGTTTGGATCAAAATTCCGGACCGGAGGCGGGTTTGGCGGAATAAAAAACAATTTCGTCCGATCGGTAGATGAGGATCTCCTGTTTTATGAGATAAATCCGGCGGGGATCAGACAGGGTACGGGAGAAGCCGAGATCGTCCGCGGCGGGCAGTCAATAACAGACGCCCGGTATGAGGTAAGGGAGATATCTCCGGAATCCGCATCAGGATCCGATCCGGAGGAAAATGGAGACCGGGCACTTCCCATGAGCGGATGGCACTCATACGCATATGTGATTTCAAAGGAGAATTTCCGAAAAGACGGCGTTTACCGGGTGTCGGTCTCGTCGGAGGATCTGGCCGGAAACTATTCATCAAGCCTTCGGAATCTCGCGGATCCGATGTTCTTTTGCGTGGACGGAACAGCCCCGTTGCTGCAAAGCATCACCGGTTCGGAGAAAAAGGAAGTCGATGACGGAAAGATAACCTTTTCCGCCTTCGACGCCTTTGGACTGTCTTATGTGAAGGTTTTTGCGGATGAAAAGGAGGTTCTTTGCAAAGAGCGATTCCGGGATAATATCCATTATACGGATTCGTTGAAGCTGGAGGAGGGGAAGCACCACATACGTTTCGTTCTCTCCGATCAGGCAGGGAACGTCCTGGATACCGATGAGAAAGACATAAACGGAAATTATATATGGAAGCCTCCGTTTTCTTTCTGCAGAGATGTTCTGGTGACAAAAAATGAAGGAGGCATTCTGAGCGGTGCGCTGCAGCTGCCGGAAGGGATTCCTTTTTCAAGCCCGTTTTCCGGCAGGACTAAAGGGACTATCGGAAGAGAAGGAGAGAACACTTTGCCCGGGCAGATCCCGTCTGTTCTGTCGGTCATTGCCATGGTTGTCCCTGCGGCAGCGGGTGTGGCTTTGGGAGGCCGAAAACGCTTCGGAAAAAAGAAAAAACATGACGTTCAGAAAGGAGAAGGCATATGATTTTTAATTATCGGACATCTTTAATGAAAACCGCAGCAGCGGTAATGATATTATCCTTCTGTCTTAGCGGATGCGGAAGGACGTCAGATATGGAGAAATCTGTTGACTTATCCGTGACACAAAGCGGCATTGAAAAAAGCAGGGAAGATCAGGAGGTATCGGAAGATCAGGATAAAACAGGCCAGGATAAAACGGGACAGGGTAGAACAGGAAAGGAGCAGTCAGGAGAAGACAGTAATAACATGGAAAAAAACATTAAAAACAGCAGCCGGGAAGATGAGGAAGAAATAAAAACATATCTGACCGCTGAACAGCTCAGGGAGATCGGCGGACTTACAGCGGAGGAAATGAAGGACCTGAATGTGGATGCCTTTGTGAAAACATATGGTCTCACTAAGGATACGGTTTTTTTATATGACCTGCATCATCTGGTAAAAAGCTACAAATTAAAAAATCAGAAAAGCTATCCTGACTACGGATATATAGAATATGCGGTCGCCGGTGGAAAGTACCTGAAGGAAGAAAATGTGCGCGACATCCGCAGTATAGTGGTGGTGAAAAAAGAAGAGACTTATGAGAAAAGCCGGATCATTGATATTGGAATGCAGTGTATATATGATGGAGATGGGATGAATCTGCTGGAAGGAGGTATCGACAGGTATACGCCGGCAGAGTTCCTCACTCAGCAAAAAAGTGAGAAAGCATCGCAGATCCTGAAAGAGATCGAATGGGATGCATGGAAGAAATTTTGCGGAAGTGAAAATGCAGCAGGTTTGAAGGATCGCTGGCAGATTTATTTTACGATGAAGGATACGGATACCATAGCATATTCGGGTCTGGCTAAGGATGTTCCTGCGGAGATAGAGCAGTTTTTCTCCCTGTAGGATATCGCCGGCAGATCCGAAAATAAAACCCGGACAGAAGCAGGCAGGCAAAAAGACTTTACATCATCAGCAGGCAGGAGAGTTCCGGATGAGTGCCAGGATTTTATGTTTGTGATACAATAGCCTTGGTGGTGCCGCAGGAGCCGCGCCGGAGCGCATCCGGCCGGTATCAAATATTGCGTCACCGGGAATGGAGTATTTTCATGAGCAATAAAAATAAAGGAATCTTTCATATTCTGCTGGCGGCGTTCTTCTTTTCGCTGATGAGCTTCATGGTAAAAATGTCCGGAGATCTGCCGGTAATGCAGAAGGCTTTTTTCAGGAACGCGATCGCCTCACTGATGGCCATCATGATCCTCGCGGGAACAGAGGAGAAGTTTAAGATAAAAAAAGGAAGCGTTCCAATGCTTCTGATCCGGTCGGTGTGCGGAACGATCGGGATCGTATGCAATTTCTATGCGATCGATCATATGCATATCGCGGACGCAAATATGCTGAACAAACTATCGCCGTTCTTTGCGATCATAGCGTCGATTTTCATTCTGAAAGAAAAAGCGTATAAAAAAGACTGGCTCATAGTTCTTGTGGCATTTTGCGGAGCGCTTTTTGTTATGAAGCCAAGTTTCTCCATGAAGGCAGTACCCGCGGTCGTGGGAGCAGCGGGCGGACTTGGAGCAGGCATGGCCTATACCTTCGTCAGAAGACTGGGCAAGCACGGAGAACGCGGACCGGTGATCATCATGTTTTTCTCGGTCATGTCTACACTGTTCTGCCTTCCGTTTATGATCCTGGACTATCATCCAATGAATTGGCAGCAGATCCTTATACTTCTCGGGGCAGGATGTGCCGCCGCGGGCGGACAGCTCAATGTAACGGCCGCGTACCGGTATGCGCCGGCAAAAGAGATCTCTGTTTTTGACTATTCGCAGGTGGTCTTTGCCGCGTTGCTGGGAATGATCTTTCTGGGCGAGGTGCCGGATGGGCTGAGCGTGATCGGATATATCCTGATCATAGGAGCGGCTGTATACAGATGGGCTGACGGGAGAAAATAAATGTCGACACTTGAGAGAAAAAAAATACTTGTATACGGTATCGTGCAGGGCGTGGGTTTCAGGCCTTTCGTATCAAGGACAGCCAAAAAAACAGGCGTCAGAGGAAGCGTCTGCAATAAGGGACCTTACGTGGAAATACACGCGGAAGGCCCGGATGAAAAAATCCGGGAATTCCTGAAAAGCCTCAGGGAAGAGGCTCCCGAGCGGTCTGCCATATTGAAGACGGAAGTGCACGAAGAAGAACCGTTATACGAACGCAGCTTCAATATCATTGAAAGTGAAAAAGTAAAAGGAGACATTTTTGTCTCGCCGGATATTGCGATCTGCCCCAGATGCGCAAAGGAATTATACGATCCGAAGGACAGGAGATATCTGCATCCGTTTATCAACTGTACGGCCTGCGGTCCGAGGCTGACGATCCTGGATTCCATGCCATACGACCGGGTAAGGACAAGTATGAGCGAATTTCCCATGTGCCCGGACTGCGGATGGGAGTACACACATCCGGAGACAAGGCGTTATCATGCGCAGCCGGTATGCTGCAATGACTGCGGACCGGAAATATATATTGCCGGAAAAAATATCCGGGGCAGGGACGCCATTATTTATACGAGGGAAATGCTCCGTCAGGGGAAGATAGCCGCAGTCAAAGGAATAGGAGGATTTCATCTATGCTGCGACGCGGCAGACGGGGCTGCCGTGCGGCGTCTGCGTGAACTGAAGAACCGTCCTTTCAAACCCTTTGCTGTGATGCTGAAAAACATGGAAACCGTGCGGAGAGAATGCCGTATACTGCCGGGACAGGAGGAGATCCTGCGGGGTCCTAATAAACCGATCCTTTTGCTGGAACGCCTCCGGGGAACAGAAAAGAAAAAGAGGCTCTGTCCCGAGGTGGCGCC
>DFHP01000099.1 GCA_002371335.1 Eubacterium sp. UBA3720 | reverse complement strand
CGTCAACGGAGAAGTACTGGGAAATATGGACGCCCGCAGTTATTTCAGGTTCAAAAAGAGCCTTCTGCCGGAGGTAAAGAAAGCATATGACTCTCTGGCGCGGGAATATGATATCATTGTCATTGAAGGGGCAGGAAGTCCCGCGGAGATCAATCTGAAGGATCAGGACTATTTTGTAAACATGGATATGGCAAAGCTGGCAGACGCGCCGGTGATCCTGGTGGGCGATATAGACAGAGGCGGCGTATTTGCACAGCTGATCGGCACTGTAAACCTTCTGACAGAAGATGAGCGGGCGCTGGTGAAGGGCCTTGTGATCAATAAATTCCGCGGCGATAAGACTATCCTGGATCCGGGTATTGAAATGCTTGAAGAGATGGCAGGAATACCGGTCGCAGGGACGATCCCGTATGTTCATCTGAAGGTGGATGATGAAGATTCCCTGTCAGAGAGATTGAAAGCCGGCCGCGTCCGCGGGCAGATCGATCTTGTGGTAATACGTTTTCCCAGAATATCGAACTTCACGGATTTTAATATATTTGAGAGTATTGAAGGCGTATCGCTGCGTTATGTGAGTGATCCGGGGGAACTATATGATCCGGATGTGATCTTTCTGCCGGGTACAAAAGATACGATCGGCGATCTTATGTGGATGCGGCGGTGCGGTCTGGAAGCCGCCGTAAAAAAGCTGGCCTCTGCCGGCACGGTCATATTTGGCATATGCGGCGGATATCAGATGCTTGGAAAAAGCATAAAAGACGAATCAGGCGTCGAGGAGCGCGGGGAGATCAGAGGAATGGAGCTGCTTCCCGTTGAAACTGAATTCCATGAGGAAAAGATCCGCACTCAGACGGAAGGGAGGTTCCTGGATCTGCCCGGGGAATTTGCGGCGCTAAGCGGAAAGAAGTTTCATGGTTATGAGATACATATGGGACGCAGTACGGTCTGCGGAGCTCCCGTCGCGGAGCTGAAATGCGGCGGGGACGGAAAAAAAGCAGATGGCTGCTGCAGTGATAATGTTTTTGGAACATATGTCCATGGAATATTTGACGAAAAGGAGATCTGCGAGGGCTTTGTAAAAGCTGCCGCGCTCCGGAAAGGGATAGATCCGGAGAAGCTTCGCGGAGTAGATTACGCGGAGCTAAAGGAAGAGCAGTATGATATTCTGGCGGATACGATCCGTCAGAACATGGATATGAAACGGATCTACAGGATCCTGAACAGAGAAGAATAATCATAAACAATGATCGGCCAGTACAGGATGATGATATGGAAAAAGAAAAGAAATATCCGGAAATAGAAGAAATACGTCCCGCTGATATAGAAAAAAGAAGCTTTGAGATCATAGACGGGATTCTTAAGGCGAGAGGGATAATTCTCCCGGAGGAGGAGGCGCCTGTCACGAAGCGATGCATTCACACCAGCGCCGACTTTGATTATGCGGATAATCTGTGTTATTCAGAGGGAGTGATAAAGATCCTGAAGGACGCGATCCGCAGCGGTGCGTCTATCGTCACAGATACGCAGATGGCAAGATCCGGCATAAACAAAAAAAGACTTGCCCTGTGCGGCGGAAAGGTTTATTGTTTTATGTCTGATGATGATGTGGCAGAAGAGGCCCGGAAAAGGGGAGTCACCAGAGCTATCGTCAGTATGGAAAAGGCTGCCGCTTTGGATGAAAGGTGTATTTTTGCCATCGGAAACGCCCCCACTGCGCTGATCGAGCTTACAAAGCTGATAAGAGAGGGAAAGATAGATCCCATAGCAGTTATCGGCGTACCGGTGGGATTCGTCAACGTGACGGCCTCGAAGGAAATGATCATGGAGTGCGGCGTTCCTTATATTATCGCGAGAGGAAATAAAGGAGGCAGCAACATTGCCGCATGTATCTGCAACGCGCTCCTTTATAACATATAAATAATTAATAAAAGATTTCCCACATGTTTTTACTTAAACAGTCTTATCATGAAACGGGAAGTTTTAGTGATTAAAACAGATAGGATTTGTAGCATATGAGAAAATTAGCTTTGGATGATGAGCTGCTTCTGCAGATTGAAAAACCGGAAAGATATATCGGAAACGAGATAAATTCCGTGAAGAAAGACAAAAATAAAGTGGATATTCGTTTTGCCTTCGGATTTCCGGACGTCTATGAGATCGGCATGTCACATCTGGGAATACAGATTTTATATGATATGTTTAATCGAAGAGATGATGTATGGTGTGAAAGAGTATATTCTCCGTGGCCTGATCTGGACCGGATCATGCGAGATCGTCATATTCCGCTTTTTGCGCTGGAGTCACAGGATCCGATAAAGGACTTTGACTTTTTTGGTCTGACGATACAGTATGAAATGTGCTATACGAATATTCTGCAGATGATCGATCTGGCAGGAATACCGCTTCATGCGGAGGAACGCTCAGATGACGATCCGCTGGTCATCGGAGGAGGGCCGTGTGTATATAATCCGGAGCCGATCGCGAAGTTCTTTGACCTTTTCTATATAGGAGAAGGCGAGACCACATATGACAGCCTTTTTGACCTGTACAAAGAATGCAGGAAGAAAGGCTTCTGCCGGTATGATTTTCTGAAAAAGGCCGCAAAGCTCCCCGGAATCTATGTGCCGCAGTTCTATGAGGCCGAATATAATGCGGACGGAACCTTGTCTGCATTTTATCCTGTGGTGGAAGGCGTGCCGGAAAAGATAGAAAAGCAGCTTGTCATGGATTTTGACAACGTTACGTATCCCCTGAAGCCTGTCGTGCCCTTTGTGAAGGCTACACAGGACAGGGTCGTTCTTGAGATACAGAGAGGATGTATCCGCGGGTGCCGTTTCTGCCAGGCAGGCATGATATATCGTCCGCTGCGGGAGAAAAACGTTGAAACATTGAAAAAGAACGCCAGAGAAATGATCAGAAATACCGGATATGAGGAGATTTCCCTGAGCTCGCTCAGCTCCAGCGATTACACACAGCTTAAGGAGCTGATCGACTTTCTGACGGAATTCTGTTCGGAGAAAGGAATAAACATTTCTCTGCCTTCGCTGCGTATCGATGCTTTTTCACTGGATGTAATGTCGAAAGTACAGGATGTGAAAAAAAGCAGTCTTACCTTTGCGCCGGAGGCCGGTTCACAGCGCATGCGGGATGTCATTAACAAGGGACTTACCATAGAGGATATCCTGAGCGGCGCCAGGACGGCTTTTAAAGGCGGCTGGAATAAGGTGAAGTTTTACTTTATGCTCGGACTGCCCGGAGAGACAGAGGAAGATATCAAAGCCATTGCGCATCTTTGTGAGCGTGTGGCTGAGGAGTATTACGATACGGTTCCAAAAGAAAAACGTAATGGAAAGATATCCATTACAGCCAGCAGTTCGTTTTTTGTGCCAAAACCCTTTACGCCTTTCCAGTGGGCTTCCATGAACAGGGCGGAGGAGTTTTCCGAAAAGGCAAAGATCGTATTGGAAGAAGTCAAGGCACAGCTGAATCAGAGAAGCATCCGCTATACGCACCATGACTCGCTGGTATCCGTTCTGGAAGGCGTTTTTGCCAGGGGTGACAGAAGATGCGCTGCAGTCATCGAGGACGCTTACAGAAACGGCGCGCTGTTTGATGCGTGGACAGAGATGTATCATCAGGAGATATGGGACGCGGCGTTTGAAAAGAACGGCGTGGATCCGATGTTTTATACGAACCGTGAGAGAAGCGTGGACGAGCTCCTTCCATGGGATTTTATTTTTGCCGGCGTGACAAAACAATTTCTGATCCGGGAATGGGAGCGGGCGCAGAAGGGAGTCGTAACTGCCAACTGCCGTCTGCAGTGTAACGGATGCGGATCGAGAGATTATGGCGGAGGTATTTGCTTTGAGAGTAAGAGTTAAATTTACAAAAAACGGCTGCATGAAATTTATCGGCCATCTGGACGTCATGAGATATTTTCAGAAAGCCCTCAGAAGAGCCGGATTCGATGTGGCATTATCAGGGGGATACAGCCCGCACATGCTGATGTCTTTTGCCGCGCCTCTTGGAGTGGGAGTCACCAGTGACGCCGAATATTTTGACCTTGATCTGAGATCAGCCGGCTCCTCGGAGGAAATGGAGAAAAAACTGAACAGCACAATGGCTGAAGGTATCGAAGTCCTCTCAGTACGGCAGATCTCCGAAGATAAATCTGTAAAATGTATGACACAGGTAGCCGCGGCCGATTATGAGGTGCGTTTCCGGCCGGGAAAGATAGAGCTGCCGCCGGATCATAAGGAGAAACTGGATTCTTTCCTGAAGCAGGATTCGGTCATGATGATGAAAAAGACGAAGAAAGGACAAAAAGAAATTGATATACTCCCGCTGATATATTCCATGAAGGAAGAGGATGGTGTATTTTCACTGTTTTTGTCTCAGGGAAGCGTCAATAACCTGAAACCGGAAATGGCCATGTCCGCATACCTGTCATATATGGGGATCGAAGCGCCTCCGTTTTCCATGATGGTGCACAGAAAAGAAATCTACGCTGCCACGGGTGATCCGGAGTGCCCGTATGTATCGCTGGAGAGTTTTGGCAGAGAGGTCCTTTGACAGAATTATGAATAAAGAGATAGTCATTGCGTCGATGCCGGTATATGAAAAACCGGCTGTCGTGATAGTATTATATGAAGACCGCAGACCTGCGGAAATATTTGTAAACAGCCGCGGTAAGGAAGAGATCCTGGGCGGCATATATGTGGGAGTGATCGAGAAGATCCAGCAAAATATCAACGCGGCGTATGTAAGGATAGGAAAAGAGCTTACCGCTTATCTTCCCCTCGGCGAAGCTGACAGGGCGGAGGATTTTGTGATGAAGACAAAAAAAGACGCACAGCAGAAGCTCCGGGCAGGCGATGAGCTGCTGGTGCAGATCAGTACGGACGCCCTGAAAACGAAGCTGCCCTGTCTTACGGGAAATCTGTCTTTTCCCGGAAAATATATCGTTCTCACCACACGTATGAAAAAGGTAAGCTTCTCCAGAAAACTGGATCCGGAGGATAAAATCCGCCTGCGCAAAGTGTTTACAAAAAGAATGCATAAAGATTTCGGGATCATAGTACGCACAAACGCGGCAGAAGCGACGGAAGAACAATTAAAGGCTGAATATGAAGAACTGAAGGAAAAAGCGCTGGAGGTGTGTACATATGGACCTTCAAGGACAGTGTATTCCCGTCTGCTTGCACCCTTGCAGGACTGGGAGAGAGTGATCAGACGGTGTGCTTCGGATGAACTGAAAAGGATCATTACGGATATTCCGGATATTTATGATTCGATCTGTAGAAAGAAAGCTTCCATGAAGCTGTCTGAAAGCACAAAGACAGAGCTATATCAGGATAAAATGCTTGAACTCTTCAGAATGAAAAGCCTTGAAACGCTTGTTCACAAGAGTACATCAAAGCAGGTAGAACTCAGATCCGGCGGAAATCTGGTAATAGAAGAGACGGAAGCCTTTGTGGTAATCGATATCAACAGCGGCAAATATGAAAGCCGGAGAGATACGGAGGAATCACGGAGACTGATCAATTATGAAGCGGCTTCAATGATCGCCCGGCAGATCCGTCTTCGTCAGCTTTCGGGAACAATCCTAGTGGATTTTATCAATATGAATGACCGGAGATGGGAAAAGGAGCTGATCGATCATATGAAAAAGCTGGTCATTGCAGATCCGGTCAGGACAACAGTCGTAGACATCACTCCGCTTAGTATTATGGAGATCACCAGAGAAAAGAAACGTAAATCTTTAAAGGAACAGATCAGGGAGTTAAGTAATTAATGCAGTCAACGGAAAAAATAAGCTATTGGTCGATCAGTAACACTAAGCCGACCGGTATGGTGAAACGAAGAAAGAAAAGGGTGATAAAAC
The DNA here is from genome assembly GCA_002371335.1 of Eubacterium sp. UBA3720. Taxonomy (GTDB): domain Bacteria; phylum Bacillota; class Clostridia; order Lachnospirales; family Lachnospiraceae; genus DFHP01. Next base: position 3,589 of record DFHP01000099.1, on the reverse strand, counting down.
CTGTCCACGGACTCATATATTTCGTGGTCGTAATGCTGCTTTCTGTTACGGCAGGTTCTGCTGTTCAGCGCGCCTTCGGCATTGCCGGCGTTGCGCTTACGGAGATCTTGCTTCTGATGACGGCGGCAGCATTTGCATGGATCAGAAATGTTGATCTGAAAAGAACTTTTCCTGTGAGGACACCTAAGATCATGGGTCTGTTCGGAGTTTTGTTTCTGTGGATCGGGGCGTACGCGGCAGCTATCCTTGTAAATCTTTTCCTGATGCTCATTGATCCGGTCACGTTTGATCAGTACTCTGATGCGCAGAACTCGCTGCTTTCTTATGGTGGAAAGGCCGTTCTTTTCATTATTATAGCTGTTCTGCCGGCAATTTGCGAAGAGGCGGTCCACAGGGGAATAATTCTGACAAGTGTGAAAAACGGCGTGTCGGAAACCTGGAAAACAGTGTGTATACTGGGAGTTTACTTTGCGCTGTTTCATATTTATCCTGTCAAATACCCGACCATGTTTCTCCTTGGCGCAGCAGCCACGTACATATGTCTTATTACAAATAATATGGTCTATTCCAGCTTTATGCATTTCCTGAACAACGCATTTGCCGTGGTACTGGAATTTGTGGCGGGAGTTTTTGTTCTGAATGGTCCGCGTGCGTATGACATGGTCCAGAAACCTGCCTTGTTTTCCGCAGGGATATTTCCGGGATCTATGATCGGCAGGATGGCTGCGGTTCAGTCGGAGCTTGCAATATCAGGTATGGCTGTGGGAGTCTCTGTTATTTTTTACGGAATACCGATCCCCATCTGTCTGTATCTGGGAGATTATCTGCTGAAGAAGGCGGAAGCTCCCGTCAGGCCGAAGTTTCTCCCTGAGGGAAAAGAAGGAAGACGTATTATAGAGCTTGCCCTTGCTTCGGGAGTATTCTTTTTCGGCGGGCTTTTCATAATGATCGCATCTGTGATTATTTAACAGTTAAAACTTATCACATGGCATTTCTGAAACAGGATGATCATGAAAATAACATATCAAGGACGCTCCCGGAAACATGATTGTTTAGTGAAGAAATATGACTATTTCGGGATGAAAGATTGACAATAAAAGAATTATATGGTAATGTCATGAAGTATGCCGCACAGAGAGGTTCGTAAGCGCTGCGATCAGTACGCAGACACCGTATCTGGCGAGATTTAATAATTAGGAGGTGCCATATGTACGCAATTATTGCAACAGGTGGTAAACAGTACAAAGTATCTGAAGGCGATGTGATCAAGGTTGAGAAGCTTGGCGTGGAAGCCGGAGAGACTGTTACTTTTGACCAGGTACTTGCAGTAAGAGACGACGATGCCATCAAGGTTGGCGCGGACGCAGCAAACGCAACAGTTACTGCTTCTGTAGTAGCTAACGGAAAAGGTAAAAAAGTCGTAGTTTACAAGTACAAAAGAAAGACCGGATATCATAAGAAAAACGGTCACAGACAGCAGTACACACAGGTTAAGATCGAAAAGATCAACGCATAATTTCAATCAGATTCATGACTAAGATAATTTTCTATCAGAAAAGCACCGGACAGAATGAAAAACGTATTGCGGCGTTTTCCTTTGACGGACACGCAGGATATGCTGATTCGGGAGACGATATTGTATGCGCCGCCCTTTCGGTACTGGTCATAAATACGTTGAATTCCATCGAGGCTTTCACGGAAGATGTTCCTGAGATTTATTCGGATGAAGAGACCGGAAGTATCCGGGCGGAGTTTCCTATGAATTACGGCAGGGATACGGATCTTCTGATCAGGTCGCTGATACTGGGCGTAAAGCAGATCAGCGAAAGGGATGATTATCGAAGTTATGTGGAACTAATATTCGAGGAGGTGTAACCCATGTTAGTAATGAATCTTCAGTTCTTCGCCCATAAGAAAGGTGTTGGTTCTACAAAGAACGGACGTGATTCTGAGTCAAAGCGACTCGGCGCGAAGAGAGCAGACGGACAGTTTGTTAAAGCCGGAAATATTCTTTACAGACAGCGCGGAACGAAAATCCATCCGGGCGAGAATGTTGGAAGAGGAAAAGACGATACTCTGTATGCAAGAGCTGACGGAATCGTAAGATTCCAGAGAGTCGGCAGAGATAAGAAGAAAGTTTCTGTCCTTCCGGTAGCTGAATAATAAAGAGACGTGAGCTGTTGCTGTTACGCGGCAGCTCATTTTGTTTATCTCACAGGAAATTGACGCAATTTCCTGTGAGATAAACCCTCCGGGGGGATGCACACGCCGCACAGAGGAAGGCAGCTGTGCTGCCGTGCGGCGGCGCGCAAAGTCCGGTTCGCTCTCCTCAGGATAGAGGGGACTTGGGGGGTGAAGTCCGCTCGCGGACTTTGTTTATAAAAGCTGATCAGATATAGAAAGAGGTAGTTATGTTTGCTGACAGAGCAAAGATCATAATCGTTTCCGGAAAAGGAGGAGACGGACATGTTAGCTTCAGGCGGGAAAAATATGTAGCTAACGGAGGACCTGACGGCGGAGACGGCGGAGACGGCGGCAGCGTCATCTTTGAAGTGGATCCCGGACTGAATACTCTTGCCGAATTCAGACATCGCAGAAAATTTGCCGCCGGAAACGGTCAGGAGGGCGGAAAGCGTAAATGCCACGGAAAGAACGGAGAGGATATTATCCTTAAAGTTCCTGAAGGCACGATCATTTTTGACGCTGAGAGCGGAAAAGTCATCGCGGACATGTCCGGTGATAATAAAAGAAAAGTCATTTTAAGGGGAGGCCGCGGAGGCAAGGGAAATATGAATTACGCCACGCCAACCATGCAGATTCCCCAATATGCCCAGCCCGGACAGCCGTCAAGGGAACTGGAGGTCCGCCTGGAGCTGAAGCTGATCGCGGACGTAGGCCTGATAGGGTTCCCGAGCGTGGGAAAATCAACACTGCTTTCCAGAGTAAGCAATGCAAGGCCAAAGATTGCATCGTATCATTTTACTACGCTTGTGCCGAACCTTGGCGTTGTGGACATTGACGGCTGCAACGGCTTTGTGATCGCGGATATTCCGGGTCTGATCGAAGGTGCTTCAGAGGGTGCGGGGCTGGGAATTCAATTCCTGCGTCATATAGAAAGAACCAGGATTTTTATACATATGGTGGATGCCGCCGGCACCGAGGGACGGGATCCTGTAGAGGACATTTATAAGATAAATAAAGAACTTGCGGCCTATAATGTGGATCTGAAGGAAAAACCGATGGTCATCGCTGCCAATAAAATGGATCTGATCGTTGATGAGGACTACGAAGGCGTTGAGGAACTCCATCCGCTTAATATCCTTAAGGCTGAATTTGAGCCAAAGGGAATAAAGGTATTTCCTGTTTCTGCCGCCACCGGAAAAGGCCTGAAGGAGCTGCTTTACCATGTTCAGAATCTTTTGGATTCGATGCCGGATGAGCGCAGGGTCTTTGAACAGGAGATCGATCCGGAGGAGATATTACCTGTGATAAATCTTCCGTATACCGTCGAGATAGATGAAAATGATCCTCATACATTTATCGTACAGGGACCAAAGGTGGACAGAATGCTGGGATACACGAATCTGGA
>DFHP01000056.1 GCA_002371335.1 Eubacterium sp. UBA3720 | reverse complement strand
TTTTTGTTTGTTGAATCGATCTTGTCGAGTACCAGAACTGTCTTCATACGTTCATCATCCAGATACATGCCGATGCTTCCGGCGTTGAGAAGATCCGGTGAAGATTCGAGGAAATATCCTCTGTTAGTCGAGGAGGCTATGATATAACCTTCTTTTCGAAGAGCTTTTACAGCAGTGTTAACGGCAGCCCGGCTGATGCCCAGAAGACTGCTGATTTTTTCGCCTGATATATATGTTTTTTCAGCTGCCAGAATTGCCAGGACCTGGTCTTTGGTCATAAAAACACTCCCTTCCATTTGTGAACGAATATCTGATCTCGCGGACTTTGTTCTGTCACAGGAAAATCCAATTATTTCCTGTGACAGAAACCCTCCGGGGGATGCACACGCCGCACAAAGGAAAGCAGCAAAGCTGCCGTGCGGCGGCGCGCAAAGTCCGGTTCGCTCCTCTCAAGATTGAGGGTGAAAGTTAAAACTCCGCTCGCGGACTTTGTTTTTAACTGTTTAAGGTATATAGGATTCGAAGCCCGTCAAGAAGAAGATTTTTTTCCAGATGGACTTCCTGCATGCAGTGAGGAGCCACAAGCGGCGAAAGACCGCCTGTTATAACAGCGGTCATTTCCGGCAGCTGAGTTTCCCTGCGGCTGCGGAGAATAAGACCATCTATCATGGCAGCGGTTCCGATCACACTTCCGTTTTGCATACATTCAATTACGTTTTTTCCAATGACATCTGTGCATTCCTCTGCATGAAGAGGGGGAAGCTGCGCCGCGCTTGTGCCCATAGTATCCAGACACAGCTGGACTCCGGCGGATATTGTGCCCCCTCTGAAGCAGCCGTCTCCGTCTATTATGGACATTGTGGTACAGGTGCCCAGATCAAAGACCTGCACGGGCGTTCCATATTTTTCTATCGCGGCAACGGTATCGGCAATACGGTCCATTCCCAGACATTGAATGTCGTAGTCAAAGGACCTGATATTTGTGCGCATATTGTGATCCAGCAGGAGACAATCCTTCTTAAAGAGATCTCTGACAGCTGTCTGAAGAGGATTATTGGCAGCCGGTACGACCGATGAAATGATGGCGCCGTCGATAGCGTCCGGCAGGATTTTTTCCGCGGACAGAGCGGTTGTGATAGATTTTTTCAGAGGGCCTACGGTGCCCAGAGCCAACTGAGTAGGGATTCTGCTGGTGAACTGCAGATCTGTATCGAAAAAAACGCCGATGACGATGTTTGAATTACCGACATCAGCAACCAGAATGTTCATATGCCTTCCTCTTTTCGTTCAAGTCTCGCTCGCGAGACTTGGCGCGGGATTCAGGTCAGTTTCAGCTGACATCTTACAAACCGTATCCCTGCGCATCCTCGCGGAGCGTTTATCTTAGTGGGAGATTGGCTCCCACTGAGACGAGCTTGTCATAACCCGTCGCTTAAGAAGCGGGGGTCTACTAACACTGAAATAAATAAAAAGGTTTTATGATCCTTGAATAAATAAGGAAAAGAAAAATCCTTTTCTAAAAATAATATAATAACTTGTTTTGGGTTGCAATGTTTAATTTTCAAGTCTCGCTCGCGAGATATTGCGCGGGATTCGGGTCAGGTTCAGCTGAAATCTTCCGGACAGAATCCCAGCACATACTCGCGGAGCGTTTGTCTCAGCGGGAGATTGGTCTCCTGGCCTCCGCTGAGACGAGCTTGTAATAACCTGCCGCTTAAGAAGCAGGGTCTGCTCACACTGAGATAAAAAGACGAACCCCGGCAGGTGTTACAGATGTTACAGATTTGAAAAAGGTGTAGCGAATTATTCGTGGGCACGGTGTGTTATTTTTCTCCATAATGTGTTATAGTAAAAAATCAGCTGTAATGATATCTGATATACGGATTGGAGAGAAAATATGTTAAAAGGAAAAACTGTTCTGCTGGGAGTGACCGGCGGTATTGCGGCGTATAAGGCTGCTGAGTTATGTTCTCTGATGGTTAAACAGCATGCTGACGTCCGGGTGGTAATGACAGAAAATGCGACGAAATTTATTTCGCCGATCGTTTTTGAAAATTTATCAAAGAATCACGTGGCGACAGATACCTTTGACCGGAGCCGCCCGTTTGAGGTGGAGCATATTGCTCTGGCGGACGCGGCGGATGTGGTGATCGCGGCGCCTGCCACAGCTGACTTTATCGCGAAGGCGGCCAATGGACTTGCTGATGATATGCTGACCACAACGGTACTTGCATGCGACTGTCCGAAGATCGCGGCGCCGGCGATGAATACAAAAATGTATGAAAATCCCGTCACTTTGGATAATATTGAAAAACTGAAAAAATACGGCTGGAAGGTGATCGAGCCTGCCAGCGGAAGACTGGCCTGCGGAGCGGTCGGCAAAGGAAAGCTGCCTGATCCATCCGGGATCCTGGAGTATGTAATTATGGCAGCAGATTCCAGGAATGATATGAAAGGTCTGAATGTTCTGGTAACGGCAGGCCCCACGAGGGAAGCGATTGATCCCGTCAGGTATATCACCAATCATTCATCGGGAAGAATGGGTTACGCAGTGGCGAAAGCTGCGGCAAAAAGGGGTGCCCGGGTAACGCTTGTAAGCGGTCCGACGGAACTTCCGGCGCCTGTTGGGATCAGCATGGTGGATGTGGTTTCGGCACAGGACATGTTTGACGCTGTGACAGCACGGAGCGCAGATCAGGATATTATCATCAAGGCTGCCGCCGTGGCGGACTACCGTCCGGCGGAAGTGGCAGGAGATAAGATCAAAAAAAGAGGAGATGATTCGGATCTTTGCCTTCGTCTGGAAAGGACGAACGATATATTGGCGTATCTTGGAGAACATAAGAAGGATGGGCAGATCCTTTGCGGATTTTCCATGGAGACAAAAGATATGCTGGCAAATTCCAGAAAAAAACTTGTAAAGAAGAATCTGGATCTTATTGCGGCAAATAATCTGAAGGAAGCGGGGGCCGGTTTTGGTGTCGACACGAATCTTCTGACTGTTATTTCCGCGGATGAGGAGATATCCCTCCCTCTTATGTCTAAGCAGGAGGCGGCGGACAGGCTTCTGGATGAGATCATGAAAAAGCGCGGCGGAGCCTGACTTTGCCGCTGTAATAAAAAAGTGTATGACAGATAAGAACAGAAAAGCAAAGATCATCGGGAAAAAAGACCTGTTTCTGGGAGCGGTATTAATAATGCTGGCCGTGATCCTGCTGATCGTGTTCCGGATAATTCCGGAAAAAGACGGATCGATCGTCAGGGTAAAATATGACGGAGAGATCTGGGGAGAATACCCTCTGGCAGAGGATACAGAGGTCGAGATAAAGACCGGTCTCGGACGCAACGTGCTTCATATAGAGGATGGAAAAGTCTGGATGACCGAGGCGGATTGTCCTGACGGCTACTGCGTCGAAAAAGGAAAGATCAGCCGGGGAAATGAAGTGATCGTATGTCTCCCCCACAGGCTGACGGCTGAGATCGTGGAAGCAGACGAAGGTGCGGACAGCGCTATTCCGGATGACCGGCAGGTAGATATCGTAGCGCAGTGAAAGACAGGCAGGAGAAAACTAATGTTAAAAACTTTGGGCTCACAGATAAAGGAATTTAAGATCCCCGCCATACTCACGCCTCTGTGCATGATCGGTGAGGTCATTTTTGAGATGCTGATCCCGCTTCTGATGGCGTCGATCATTGACGATGGCGTCGGAAAAGGAGATATGCATCATATCCTCGTTGTCGGCGGCTTCATGCTGCTCATGGCATTGGGAGGATTATTCTTCGGCATTATGGGTGGAAAGCTCGGGGCGCGGGCGTCTACCGGTTTTGCCAGAAATATCAGGGAAGCGATGTTTGATAATATACAGACCTTCTCATTTTCAAATATAGATAAATATAGTACGCCAAGTCTGGTCACAAGGCTTACGACTGATGTGACAAATCTTCAGATGGCGTTTCAGATGATCCTTAGAATGTGTACAAGAGCTCCGATCACTATGATCGTGGCGATGTTTATGTCATTCTATATCAATCCGAAACTGGCGTCGATCTATCTGATCGCGGTCATCATCCTGGGAGTGCTTTTGTTTGGCGTTATATCACGGGCAATGAAATATTTCATGGAAATATTTCCCAGGTATGACCAGCTGAACGAGAGCATAGAGGAAAATGTCCGGGGCGTCCGCATTATCAAGGCGTTCGTGCGTGAAGAGTATGAGACGGAAAAGCTGCATAACGCCAGTGAAGCGATCTATCAAATGTTCTGCAAAGCGGAGAAAATGGTCGTTCTGAACACACCTTTGATGAAAACGACCATTTATACCTGTATTCTGATCATAAGCTGGCTCGGAGCGAAGGCGATCACATCATCGGCCATGACAACGGGCGAGCTTACCAGTATGCTGACTTACTGCATGAATATCCTGACAAGCATGATGATCTTTTCCATGATCTTTGTCATGGTCACCATGAGTATGGCCAGCGCAAGAAGAATCTGCGAAGTGCTGGAGGAAAAAGCGGATCTTGCCGATCCGGAGGATCCGGTAACGGAAGTTGCCGACGGAAGCATCCGTTTCGATCATGTAAACTTCCGTTATCATAAAAACTCCGGGGAAAAACCTGTTCTTCAGGATATAAATCTGAGCATCAGGTCCGGAGAGACGATCGGCATAATGGGCGCAACGGGAAGCGCAAAGACCAGTCTGGTGAATCTTTTGTCACGTCTATACGATGTAGATGAAGGTTCTGTTTCCGTCGGAGGTGTGGATGTGCGCAAATACGATATGGAAGTACTCAGGAATCAGGTTTCCGTCGTCCTGCAGAAAAATGTTTTGTTTTCGGGAACGATCATAGATAATCTCCGGTGGGGAGATCCCGGCGCCACAGAGGAGGAATGCAGGGAAGCATGCCGCATCGCGTGTGCGGACGAGTTCATCGAAAAGATGCCGGACGGATACCATACCCGTCTCACGCAGGGAGGAACCAACGTTTCCGGCGGCCAGAGACAGAGGCTGTGTATTGCCAGGGCTATTCTGAAAAAACCGAGGATCATAGTCTTTGACGATTCCACAAGCGCTGTGGATACAGCGACAGACGCAAAGATAAGGAAGGCTCTGGCAGAAGAAATACCGGATACGACAAAGATAATCATTGCGCAGCGTATTTCAAGCGTACAGGACGCGGACCGGATCATTGTCATGGATGATGGAAGGATCGATGCATTCGATACCCATGAAAATCTGCTGAAGACAAATGCGATCTATCGTGAAGTATACGAATCTCAGATCAACGGAAACGGAGATTTCGATGAAGGAGGTGATCAGTAATGCCGGGACCGGGAGGAAGACCGCCCAGAGGCGTAAGGGGAATGAAATCCACCGTGGATAACCCCGGAAGGATAATGAAGCGCCTTATGGGCTATGTGGCAAAATATTATAAAGGCCGTCTGCTTTTTGTGGTCGTGCTGATCATCACCAGCGTTCTCTGCGATGTGCGGGGAACAATGTTTATCAGGACTCTGATAGATGGATATATAACTCCGATGCTGCAGCAGGATTCGCCGGATTTTGCGCCGCTGCTGTCAGCGATCATGAAGATGGCAGTTATCTACGGATGCGGCGTTCTGGCAACCTACGGATACAGCCGTATCATGATCAATGTGACTCAGGGTACGCTTAGAAATATGAGAAACGAACTTTTTGAGCACATGGAAAAGCTGCCGGTAAAATATTTCGATGATCACAGGCACGGCGATATCATGTCGATCTACACGAATGACATAGATACACTGCGTCAGATGATCAATCAGAGCATACCGCAGCTGATCAACAGCGCCCTGATGCTTGTAAGTGTAACGATAAGTATGCTGATCCTGAATATTCCGCTGACACTGCTGACATTTGTGATGGTAGGGGTAGTGCTCTTTACCACCTCCAAGGTCGGAGGACTTTCCGGAAGATACTTTGTAGCTCAGCAGAGGGATCTGGGCGCGGCCAACGGCTATATAGAGGAGATGATCTCGGGGCAGAAGGTCGTGAAGGTGTTCTGTCATGAGGATGCGGCAAAAAAGGAATTTAGGGAACTGAACGATAAGCTTTTCCACAGTGCGGATAACGCAAACCACTTTGCGAACATCATCGGACCGATCAATGCGCAGCTGGGAAATGTCAGTTACGTTATGTGTGCCATTTTCGGAGGCATCCTTGCCATAAGCGGAATCAGCGGCATGACGGTCGGAAAGCTGGCAAGCTTCCTTACATTTAACAGAAATTTCAACATGCCGCTGAGTCAGGTGAGCATGCAGATGAATTCTATCATCATGGCTATAGCCGGAGCCGACAGGATCTTCAATCTGATGGATGAGGAAGTGGAACCGGACGAAGGATATGTAACTCTGGTCCGGGCGAAAAAAGAGGGCGGAAAGATCGTGGAGTGCAAGGAACGTACAGGGCTCTGGGCATGGCGTCATGAGCACCAGGCGGATCATACTGTGGAATACAGAGAACAGAGCGGAAAGATCGTGATGGAGAATGTGACCTTCGGATATGATCCGGAGAAGATGGTACTTCACGATATTTCACTCTACGCCAAACCGGGACAGAAGATTGCCTTTGTGGGATCTACCGGCGCGGGAAAAACGACGATCACCAATCTGATCAATCGTTTCTATGATATCCAGGAAGGAAAGGTCAGATATGACGACATCAATATTCATAAAATAAAAAAGGCTGACCTTCGTAAATCTCTGGGTATCGTTCTGCAGGAAACAAATCTTTTTACCGGATCGGTGAGAGATAATATAAGGTTTGGAAAGCTGGACGCAACGGAGGAAGAGATCGTAGCGGCAGCAAAGCTGGCAAATGCGGATGGTTTCATCAGGAGGCTGCCGCAGGGCTATGACACGGTCCTTCGCGGAAACGGAGCAAACCTGAGTCAGGGTCAGCGCCAGCTTCTGGCGATCGCGAGAGCCGCCGTAGCGGATCCGCCGGCTTTGATCCTGGACGAGGCCACGAGTTCGATCGATACCAGGACCGAGAGAATAGTGCAGGAAGGAATGGACCGCCTGATGAAAGGGAGGACGACTTTTGTGATTGCTCACAGGCTCTCTACGGTCCGGAACGCGGACTGTATAATGGTGCTGGAGCAGGGAAATATCATAGAGAGAGGAACGCATGAACAGCTGATAGAACAGAAAGGAAAATACTATCAGCTTTATACGGGAAAAACGGCATAGATTCTGTGCGGCGTGTGCATCCCCGGGAGGGATCGTTTCACAGGTGTCGATGTGTAAAAAAAGGTGAATGAGAAACTCCGGAGAACAGGAAATTTGTGTGAATGATTCAAACAATCTGCACAAGCATTAGAACTTCTGTATGAACGGAATCTGCTGTATGAGCAGAAATCATACTGTTTGAGCGAAGCGAGTTTATGATTTC
>DFHP01000147.1 GCA_002371335.1 Eubacterium sp. UBA3720 | reverse complement strand
CGGCGCGCAAAGTCCGGTTCGCTTCCCTTGAGATCAAGGAGCTGAGGAGCTGCAGTCCGGTCGCTCCCGGACTTTGTTACATCAGTTCGTCGAGTGTCTGGCCGTAGGAGGGCAGGAAGTTTTCCATGAAATCCTTTACCTCCGGATATTTCTCCGCCATCTCATCCACTACCTTCTGTGTGGTCTTTTCCGCAGTCCGGAATTCGATGTTTCCCATGTTTTTTTCTTCCGTACATTTGATCAGAGCCGAGAGCTTATCGGCTGCCTTCACCAGATTTCGCATATAATCGTCGTCCGGTTCGCCGCTTTCTTTGAATATATCTGCGTAGACCGGCTGAAGGTCTTCAGGCAGCTTGTTCAAAAGACGATATACAGCGATTGATTCCACCTGCTTATAGGCGTCACGGATCTCGCTGCTGTAGTATTTTACCGGAGTAGGCATATCTCCGGTGACGATCTCGGAGGCGTCATGGTAAAGACCGATCAGCGCGGCTTTGTTCGCGTCGAGTTTCTTCCCGTAGCGGACATTTCCTATGACGCAGAGAGCGTGGGCGATCACGGAGACCTCCATGGAGTGTTCGCTCAGGTTTTCCGTGCGCGAGTTACGCATCAGGGCCCAGCGTTCGATATATTTCATTCTGGATACGGCGGCAAAAAAACTATTTTTCATAGATTATCCTTTCGTGCTTTTATTGCTCAGGTAATTGTGAAACTCCGGGAGAGGTGAATTTGTGTGAATACTTAGAAGCTCTTTGCGCGGAAGCCGTTTGAAGCATTACATAGATTCCCCATCTGCATGGAGTTACGCTATTCCCGGTTATGATACTGTACATCATACTATATTTGCGCATATGAGACAAAAAACTTTGCTGTTTTTCTGTAAAATGACATAATAATGCGTGCACGTGTACGTGTTTTATGATAAAATTAGGCATAGTTTAATGTGGATTGGTTATCTTTTGATATATTTCGATGAAGTATATTTTATCATAAATCAAGTCAGAGGAGATAATTATGCCGGTTACTTTACAACAGATCGCTAACGCCGCCGGCGTTTCAAGAGCGACCGTAGACAGAGCGCTGAAAAACCGAGGAAGGATCAACCCTGAGGTTGCAGAGAAGATAAAAAGGCTTGCCGAGGAGATGGGCTATGTCCCGAATATCAGCGGAAGAGCACTGGCTTTTGCGAAACGAAATATTCAGATCGGCGTCATTCTGCAGTTTGCCGAGACGGCGTTCGTGCAGGATATCGCCAGAGGGATCGAGCAGGCGAAGGCGCAGGTGGAACAGTTCGGATGCTCACTGACGGTTATGCGTATTTACGGTACTGACATTAAAAGAGTGATCTCTTATATGGAAGAGATGAGGATAAACCATGTGAGCGCGATCGCCCTGATTCCCATCGATGATGATGATCTTCGGCAGGAGATCCATAAATGCAGTTCGGAAGGGATAAAGATCGTCACATTTAACTCGGATATTGATAATACAGAAAGACTTTGTTTCGTGGGACAGGACGCCATAAAGAGCGGAAGGACCGCAGCTGGCATTCTGGGTGATATTGTAGGGCGTGAAGGCCGTGTGGCCATGATATCGGGTACGAACAGCGCGATCCACAAAAAACGTGAGATCGGTTTCAGTGAGATCATCCATAAATATTATAAAAAAATCGAGCTTGTAGGTATCTCTCATACGGGAAACAGGGAGTCCGTGGCGGCAAATCAGGCTGAGGAGCTGCTGATCAGGTATCCCGATCTGAAGGGGATCTATATCAGTACCGAGGGCACAGAAGAGATCATAAAGGTTCTGGAAGAGAGGCGTTTAAACCGGAAAATAAAGGTGGTCGTGCAGGATATGACGGGATGGAAGTCCAAAAGCCTCATCGACGGAACCATCGATTATGTTATCGCGGACGACGCCAATATTCAGGGCTATGAGCCGATCATGACACTTTTTAATTATCTGTATCATGATAAGGCGCCGGAACAGGAGTTTGTATATACGGAGATCAGGATCGTTTCCCGATATAACGTATGAAAGATCTTATTAAAAGATAACGGCGCAGGGCATCGTTAAGTGGCTTTCAGATGTATCTTAAAACCCCAAAAGCTTCCGGTTTTCCTAAGTTGCGCGGAAACGGGAAAGCATGTTATACTCTTTTTTAGCGAGCGAGACTTGAATAAAGGAGAAGTTGAGAATGAATATTGTATGTTTGGATCTGGAAGGCGTCCTGGTACCGGAGATCTGGATCGCTTTTTCCAAGGCAAGCGGAATTCCTGAGCTGAAGAGGACTACAAGGGATGAGCCTGATTATGACAAATTGATGAACTGGAGACTGGGAATACTTAAAGAGCATGGACTCGGTCTGAAAGAGATCCAGGAGACGATCGCCTCTATCGATCCGCTCCCCGGTGCCAAAGAGTTCCTTGACGAGCTTCGTTCCATCACGCAGGTGGTCATCATCAGTGATACCTTCACAGAATTCGCGAAGCCTCTTATGAAAAAGCTCGGATGGCCTACGATTTTCTGCAACTCTCTTGAGGTAGGCGAAGACGGTGAGATCACCGGGTATAAGATGAGGATAGAAAATTCCAAGCTCTCTACGGTAAAAGCCCTGCAGTCGATCGGATTTGAGACGATCGCAGGCGGAGACAGTTACAATGATCTGGCCATGATCCAGGCGGGAAAAGCAGGATTCCTTTTCCGCAGCACGGAGAAGATCAAAGCGGATCATCCGGAACTGCCGGCGTATGAAGAGTTTGACGAGCTCCTTGCAGCGATCAAATCAGTGCTGTAAAAAACAAAATTGGATAAAAAAGAAGGAAAAAGCGGACTGTCTGTACAGCCCGCTTTTCACGTTAATGGTATAAAGTCAGGTATCCACTTAAAAACTATCTAATGGTATAAAGTCAGGTATCCACTTAAAAACGATTATTGAACGTATGCTTTATTCATAATCTGCAACATTATCGATCGTAACCGGCTCGAACGGTACCCACAGGCAGCTCTTGTTTTCTTCGTCGACCTTATAGCCTGTATTTGCTGCAATATCTTTTCCTTCGATCAGGTTTACGGCAACCTGTACGGCTGATGAGCCCTGTCCGAAAGGATTCTGGTAAACGGTCATTGCCATCTCTCCATCCTTGATAGCCTGGATTCCATCTACCGTTGCATCGATACCTACGACCGGAATAGTAGAGGGATCTATATTTTTGGATTTCAAGGCTTCGATCGCGCCAAGAGCCATAGCATCATTGTTTGCAATAATGCAGTCAAAGTCGCTCGTTCCGATCAAAGGACTGATCATATCCATTGCGGTAGCGCGGTCATAATCTGCCACCAGATCAGCAGCCGCGGGAGTTGCGTTGATTCCGTTATCAGCAAGTGCCTGTTTGGCAGCCTCTGTGCGTCGGATCGTAGATGTATATCCGTTCAATCCGCAAAGCATGATATAACTGATGTCTGTTTTATTATTTGCCTTAAAATAATCCGCAAGATACTCGCCCTGGAATTGTCCGGCTTCGCTTTCGTTTGATCCTACGTATATTGCGTTGTCATACTCTTCCAGAAGAGAACTATCCTCCAGAGGATTATTGATAAACACGATAGGCATACCGCCTGCGGCTTCAATGCACTCGCGGCCTGTGGATACATCTACGATACCTACTAAAACGGCATCTTCACCGGCGTTTGCTGCACTTTCAATATACTGCAGCTGTTTGGAGGAATCACTGTTAGCATCCTGTGTCGTAAGTTTGATTCCCAGGTCTGCCGCGGTTGCTTTTGCCGCGCTTTCCAGCGAACTGTTAAACTCATCGCGGCGAATCATAATGTAAGTCATGCTGTAACTTTTAGATGATGCTGTTGATGTGCCTGATACAGATGAAGAATCACCTGCCGGTGCAGAACCGGATCCGGAACCACAGGCTGTCAGAGAAAGCATCATGAGACATGCTATCGCTGCCGATAATATTCTTTTTTTCATAAATCTTCCTTTCTTCTTTATAACTCTCAGGTGACTACTGGCGTTTTGTCTGGACCCGGGATACTTAGTCAACAAACCCTGCCTTGCGCAGATTCTCGCGTCCAATAATTGCTTTCTCAAGCGGTATATCAAAAGACTTCACCGGAAACAGATCCTGTTCTACTACGCACCATCCATCATAGTTCTTTTCGATCAAAGCCTTATAAAACTCGGCAAAATCAATACTGCCATTTCCCGGTTCAACCATAATGTCTTCTGTAACGGCTTTTGCAAAAGACCATTTTTCTTCATCCATTTTCTTTTTTACCGCAAGATCGCAGTCTTTCAGATGAATATATGGAATCCTGTCCGCATGTTTCTTATAATAACTGATGGGTTCTCCGCCCCCGTAAACATGGTGTCCGGTGTCAAAACAAAGATCTACTGTAGTGTCGTTCAAAAAACGATCGATCTGTTCCTCTGTCTGAACATGGCTGTCCACATGAGGATGGAAAAGACCCTGTAATCCGTTCTCTGCACATCTGTCAGCGCATTTCTGTACGTTTTTGCAATACGTCTTCCATTCTTCATCCGAAAGCTCAGGATTCATCTCCATCTCTCCGGTTTCCAGATTTGTATACATCGGAGGGAGCAAAACGATGTATTTTGCTGTGTTAAAATTTTTAAGCAGTGCGGAGATATCGTCTATATCGCTGAGCATCTGCTTTACACTTTCTTCGTCAAGGTAGTTTCCGCCGACTGTTGCGCCTACAAGCTCTAAGCCGCGGGCATCAATTGCGTTTTTCAGTACTTTAGCGTTGTCGTTAGGCATATAGCCCCATGGTCCGATCTCGCATCCTGCGTATCCTGCAATTTTCATTTCATCGAGACATCTCCACCACTGCGGCTGTGCGGGATGGTCGGGCATCCAAACGCCCCATGAATCAGGGGCAATACCGGTTCTGATCATTTGTGTATCCTCCTTTAATTATTTTACATCTACCCACTGGCGTGTCTTGGATGATTCAATGACAGCTGCCACAGTGCGGTCTATTTTGTATCCGAATTCAAAATCTGTAACGTAGTCTGTTCCGTTTGTGATGGCGTCAAACAAAGTATGTACTTCCAGTATTTTCATGTCGTTATAGGCAATGGAGATTCCTGCTGCCGGCTGGAATGCAGAATATCCTTTCATTAACGGATTCAGAAGAACTGTGCGGAATCCGCGGTCTCTTTCATTGTCGTTGTGGAAGTAAACCTGAACTTCGCCCATTCTTTCAAGGTCATATCTTACGGTTCCTTTTGTTCCCTGAATTTCATAGCAAAGATAGTTTTTTCTGCCTGTAGCCACTCTCGAGCATGCGATCTGGCCGATTGCTCCGTTAGCATATTCTGCCATAAATGTCATGATATCCTCATTTTCCACATCTGCCATTTCTGTGGAGCCTGCAGATTTCGGACGTTTCGGGAAAACTGTTGTAGCAACTGCATTAACTTTTGTAATGTCGCCCATGATAAACTGGGAAATGGAAAGAAGGTGAGAACCAAGGTCTCCAAGTGCTCCGCATCCGGCGAGTTTGTTTATATGTCTCCAGGTAATAGGAAGAGATTCATCCAGAAGCTGATCCTGATCGTATGTTCCTGTAAATCTCATGATATCACCAAGGGCTCCGCTCTGAACCAGCTCGCGAACGTATGCATTTGCAGGGTTTTGTGTATTGTTAAATCCTACATAATTCACAACGCCTTTTTCTGCTGCGAGTTCTGCAAGCTCTTTTGACTGATCCGCAGAAATGGATAACGGTTTTTCGCAATACACGTTCTTTCCGTTTTCAAGCGCAGCCTTTGCCACTTCATAATGGAATGCATTCGGAGTAGCGATGTCTACCAGGTCAACATCAGGATTCGTCACTACATCATGCCAATCTGTGGAAATTGTGCGGAAACCGATTTTCTGCTGAGCGGATTTTGCTGCTGCTTCGTTGTTGTCTGCTACCATTTCAAAAGAAGCCACTCCATATTCCGGGCCGAAAAGCATCTCAGCATCGGCGAGAGCTGAGGAATGTGCCTTTCCCATCCATCCTGAACCTACAAGACCAATACGAATTTTTTTCATTTTTTTATCCTCCTGTAAACCTTGTTAAATGAATCTTTTTTTGAATTTAAATGTTTGTTGATTTTCCGGTTTTTCTCGAGTTTTAGTCGACCAACTCTGTTTATGCATATAATATACTGCACACATGAATATTTGTCTTTGCATAAGGTTTTCAGGAATTATACATAAATTATCATTTATAATTATTCGAAAAGCCTGGGTTGTGATACAGCATAATCCGATACTGTCCGGATTGGTGAAAATGCACAATCCTCCGGATCTCGCGCCAAGTCTCGCGAGCGAATTGCGCGACGCACTTGTGCGTCTTCCTCTGCGCAACTCTGCGATCCGCCGGAGGCTCAACTCAGATGGGGGATTGAAACTCTACGCTGAGTCAGGTTTGATTCAATACCCACCGCCTATAGAGGAGGAGGACTCCCCATCTGAGTTGAAAAACTCATTGCGGCATAATCTGAGGTTTTATAAAATGGAGATATAATAAATGATGTGAAAAGGGGGTGTTTCAGGTGCTTCATACGGAACCGGGAGTGATAGGTACGTCTTTTATCGAGTTCACTGTTCCTTCTGATTTTGCCAGACGTGCTTTGTATTGCTGTCCGCAGACCGGACATTTTTATTGTAATAAGGCTTATGATATCAGGCGTAAACACCTGGATATGTTTTTGATGTTTTTTATCTGTGAAGGATCTTTAAAAATAGAAACGAATAAACATCTCTATACTGCATCTGCGAATGAGATAGTTTTGCTGGACTGCCGCCGGGAACATCGTTATTACTGCGAAGGATCTGCTGAATTTTTTTGGTTCCATTTCACCGGAAATAACAGTTCTGAATACTGTAATTATTTACTTGATAATGAAAACATTGTTTTCTCCGGCCCGCAGATAAAGGACCTCAGGTTCTTTTTTACTGATATTCTGAACATGTGTGGTTCCATTAATGTAGATGAGCATCAGCTGTCATTGTCCATTAATAATATACTCTGTTTTCTCGCAAACTCCCGCAGACATCCAATCGGCGCAGATTCGACGATTTACCCTGCATTAAATTTCATTCATGAGCATTTTTCTGAAACGATCGACCTGGGACAAATGGCTGAATTATGTATGATCAGTATTCCTCATCTGATACGTTGTTTCAAAAAGGATATGAATTGCACGCCGCACGACTATCTTTTGTCCTACCGTATTCGTCAGGCCAAACAAATGCTTTCACAGTCTTCATCTTCTATAGAAGAAATTGCGGTGCAATGCGGTTTTAACAGCATATCACATTTTTCCCGGGCTTTCCGGAAGAGTGTTGAGATGACCCCGTCTGAATTCCGGAGTCTGTGGTAAGTTTCCGTTTGTCTTCCGGTTTGGGGGTTTGTGCAACAGTAAATTAACGTAATTTCATGTTTAAAACAAAGTCCGCGAGCGGATATCAAATTCCCAGCCCCCTCAATCCTGAGGGAGCGAACCGGACTTTGCGCGCCGCCGCACGGTAGCGCAGCTGACTTCCTCTGTGCGGCGTGTGCATCCCCCGGAGGGTTTGCGTCACAGGAAATTAACATAATTTCCCGTGGCACAAAAAAGGACCTCTGATATAAAGCAGTGTCTTAAAAGACACCGGATATATCAGGGGTCCGATCTCCCGCTGAGATAAACGCTCCGCCCGGTCAGATCAGATCAGGCTTTCGGCATGGAAGCTTCTTCTACTGCTTCGGAGATGTCGCTTTCGATCGCGGCGATCTCATCCATGGTCTCGGAAACGACGGTATCTTCTGAGAGTCCCCCGTCCGCGGTCCGGTAAGCCTCATCGGCGTCATCAGCGTCTGCCTGCTCGAGATCTGCGCCGTAATCGGCGGACGCTCCGGAAGTTTCAGAAGAGTTGAGCGCGGCATCCTCGTCTGCGATATCAGGATCTGTCTCAGTATATTCTTCTTCGTTTTCTGACGCATCATCGTCAGCGGCGATCATGATCCGTGTAGAATCATCCGTATTTAATGCGATCATTTCGCTTTCCTGCGTCTCGATGGCGTTTACTTCGTCCGCGTTTTCATCGCCCGGAGCGGCAACGCTGATCTTTGTAACTCCCGTGTCCACTGAAAAAGCGGTCTGCTTCGGAAGTGTGACGAAAAGATCTGCGGTCCTGATGGTGGTGCCGTTGATAGCAGCCTCAGGAACATCTTCAGGAATGGCGTCTTCCGCAGCGTTATCTTTTGCTTCAGGGGATACAGAATCAGCCTTAACGGTTTCTGCGGAAGCTTCCGGGGCAGCGGATCTCTCGGCTGCTTCGTCCTTGTCAGAAGCGCCTTCCGGCACAAGGGAGATTACAGGAGCTGACGGTTTTTCCTGTACGGGAGCCGCAGCTGCTTCAGGCTGTGCCGTGTCCAGGAACTGGTACAGAACGGCTGCCAGAACTCCGCCTACCAGAGGCGCAATAATGAATACCCAGACATCGGAGAGCGCGTCTCCGCCAAGCATAAGAGCAGGTCCAAGGCTTCGTGCCGGGTTTACGGAAGTTCCTGTAAGTCCGATACCGAAAAGGTGCACCAGCGTCAGTGAAAAGCCGATGACAAGTCCGGCGTTTGATGAAAATGCCGGGCGTGACGTAACTCCGAGAACGGCAAGTACGAAAACAAAGGTCAGGATAACTTCAACGACAAAAGAACCTCCGAAGTTTCCGTTGTACAGGCCGTTTGCGCCCAGTCCGTTCTCTGTTCCGAGAACGCCCAGAAGTACAGCGGCACCGATGATACCGCCGGCAAACTGCGCAATGACATATCCTGCGAAATCCCTGGCCGGCATTTTTTTGTTCACAAGCATCGCGAGTGATACAGCCGGGTTGATGTGGCATCCGGAAATGTTTCCGATGGAATATGCCATGGCCACAATGACAAGGCCAAAAGCAAGCGCTGTCAGGATATAACCCGGGTAGTTATCGGTGGAGCACTGTGTAACGACCGCAGTACCGCAGCCGAATACGACAAGTACGAAAGTACCGACAAGCTCGGCAAGATATTTTCGCAGAGAATCTTTATCTAAGTTCAACTTGATTCTCCTCCTTTCATAATTCTTTCACAGGTATTTGTGATTATTTCATTATAAACGGAATGAATATGTTTTTCAACTCAGATGGAGGTTCTCGATTCCCATCTGAGTTGAGCCTTTGGCGGATCGCAGACAATTCCGTTTTTGTGCTTATTCATTGCCTGCGGGACAGTTTTGGTGTAAAATAACTGTGTTTATGCATATGAACGGAGGACTTAATTATGTGTGCTGTGACTAAAAACGATGTAATTTCCAATGATAATAATAGTGTGATATCTGATAGTGATAGAGTAAAAGAAAAAGAAGCCGAGGAGTTTGCCGCTTACAGCGACGCGGCCGGCATGAAGGAAAAGGAAGTGTTTGGCGTGGATAATGAAGCGCGGACGATGAATTCTGAGAATGCAGCGGCAAACGCCGGAGAGGCAGCCACGGGGAAAAAGGCCAAAACTCCTATTGATTACAAGGCGGCCATGGAGAGCAGAAATAAGAGAAATCTCTTTGCCTGCCATATCGGTCTGGCCATTACCGAGATGCGGGAAGGCTATGCGGTTACCGAGATGAAGATCCAGCCGTATTTCAGGAATCCGATCGGCTCGATACACGGGGGATGTTTGTTTTCGGCGGCTGATTCCGCATGCGGTGCCGCAGCGAGCTCTTTTGGAACTGCTGTGACTACGCTGGACAGCAGCTTTCATTACCTGAGAGCCGGAATGGAGGACAGCACTGAGATCAAGGCAATAGCCAGTGTGGTAAAAAAAGGAAAAAAGATCAGCGTTGTGGACGTGGATGTGGAGGACCAGAAGGGAAAACTGCTGGCTCACGGAATATTTACATATTCAGTAGTAAAAAAGGCGAAATGGTAAGAAGCCATTTCGCCAATTCCTTATTTTGTAATTAATCTGTATCCTGCTTCCCGGATTGGCCGGGTTCCTGTTTCTGCTCCTGCGCTGTATCCGTGCCTCTGCCGGCTACGGCTTTTGCCGCGGCTGACATCGCAAACAGCAATACGGGAACTGCAATGGTGCAGTAGATAGAAGCCATCAGCATGTCTTTCGCGCCGGGACTGTCCATCAGGGCAAAAACGAGTGTGGAGACATATAAGCCTGCCAGCAGGATAATTCCGATGACCGCAATGATTCGTCTGAGTATATTCATATCGTTTCAATACCTTTCAAGGGGATCTTCTCTTCAAATATTGTGTCAAGTATAGAACAAACCATGCCCGGAGTCAATTTTATAAATAATTAATTGAATTTGAACTATAAAGCAGATATCATGTTTTATGTATAGTTGCCGGCAAGGGTTGTTTACAGGCAATGATCGTGATTTCCCGTGAAATACAGGGAATTATCCGGCAGTGATTCTTTCGGCCGCAAAAGGACGAATATATTAATAAAAAGGTGTGAAATTATGAAGAACTTCAGGAATAGACCGGCGGATTTTTTCGCCGGAAGATATGGCGTGGACGAACTGGGAAGATTCATGCTTATTATCGTGGCAGTCTCAGTCGTTATTTCCGCGCTGACGAGATCGTCGGGCATGTATATGTTTAACGTGATCATACTGGCTGTATGTGCGGCCAGAATGTTTTCAGGCAATATAAGTTCGAGGATGGAAGAGAATGACGTTTATCTGGATATCAGAAACCGGGTGATCGGCGTGTTTAATAAAGAAGCGGCCGGCAAGGTAAGAGACAGTGCCTACAGGTATTTCAGATGTCCCAATTGCAGCCAGACGGTGCGTGTCCCGCGCGGAAAGGGGAATATTTCCATCCGGTGTCCGAAGTGTAAAGCAGAATTTATCAGAAGGTCTTGAAAGAGTATGTTTGGATATCTGACCATTGACAGGGATGAACTGAAGGGGAAGGATCTGGACCGGTATCAGCATTTTTACTGCGGGATCTGTCAGGATCTGAAGGAGAACTGCGGACAGCGTTCCAGGATCACCCTTACCTACGATATGACATTTCTCGGGATTTTGCTGACGGGGCTGTATGAGGGTCAGAGCCGCGAGGAGGATCGCCGCTGTATGGTGCATCCGTTAAAGAAGAAGCGGTGCATAAGGAACAGATATACGGCCTACGCCGCGGATATGAATGTGCTTTTGGTCTATCATAACCTGATGGATGACTGGATCGATGAACGGAAGGCGGTAAGCCTGATCGGGGCAAAAATGATACAGAGCGCGTATGAAAAGACTGCCGGCAGATATCCGAGACAGGTAAAAGCCATTGAAGAATATCTGGAAAAGCTCCATGAGGCGGAAAATTCAGGAAATGAAGATCCCGACCTGGCTTCGGGTCTTACAGGAAGGCTGATGCGGGAGATTTTCATCATGGAGGAGGATCTTTGGAGCCGTGACCTCGGAGAGATGGGATTTTTTACGGGAAAGCTGATCTATCTGATGGACGCATATGATGATGTGGAGAGAGACCGTGTGCG
>DFHP01000082.1 GCA_002371335.1 Eubacterium sp. UBA3720 | reverse complement strand
TATTGTAGCGATATTTGCTACAATTCCTTGAATTTATACTTGTGATTTTGGGCGCGTCCCAAATCGCGTCCTAACTGTACGTAATTACTCGTTATTTGTATCGTTCAAAATACTCTCAACTTTATCGTATGGCTAACATACAAATTCACATTTACTTCAACAGCCGCAGATTTTTCTGCGGCTGTTTTGTTATAATGAATTATAGATGTGATAGCACCTGTAAATTACGTTATAATAAAGAATAAAAGTAGAGATACGTGACATGGGAAATGGATTTAAAAATTATTCGGGAAGACGAACGAAAGGAGACAAAATGAAAGCAGACAAGATTATTAAAAATGCAAAAATCTTCACAGCTGACAAGGACAACCCGCTGGCAACCGCTCTTGCGGTGAAGGAAGGCAAATTCGTTTATGTGGGCGACGAGGCCGGTCTTTCGGAGTATGAGGGCGAGGTCACAGACCTGGGCGGAAAATTCATCATGCCAGGCATCCTTGACACCCATGTCCATGTCACCATGCCGGTCGGTTTCGAGTACGCGGATATGGGGATGCGCCTTGAGTGCAACGGCAAACAGGAAGCGCTGGACATTATGTCAGACTATATTAAGAAGAATCCCGGTGAGGAGCGTTACAGATTTCTTTTGGAGAAAAGGTTCCTCCATGGAGACGATATCGTAAAGGAGGACCTTGATGCAATCTGTCCGGATGCCGAGATTTTAATTCAGGAAGCGGAAGGACACAGCATCTGGGTAAACTCCAGGATCCTTGCTAAACACGGTATTACTGACGACACGCCGGATCCTGTGCCTGGACTTGCTTATTATGTCAGGAAGGATGGTCATGTGACCGGAAATATGATTGAGGCCTCGACGGAAGTTCCCATCATTCTGGACAGCATGATGAAACTGACCGACGAACAGGTTGACGCTCCTCTTAACCGCTGGATCGAGTTTTCGGTAAATGCCGGCGTAAGCTGCGTATTTGATGCCGGGCTGCCGGGAGATCCCGTGTTCCATGAGAAGATATACAAGCGTCTGTGCGAACTGGATGAGCAGGGAAAACTGCCTGTTTATATTGACGGCAGCTATGTGGTCATGTCGGCTCGCGATGCGGAGAAAGCCCTTAAGGAGCTGAAGCGTTTCCGGAGTGAGTACAACACAGAGCATGTTAAGGTTCATACCATGAAGATTATGATGGACGGGACCCAGAGGATCCATACCGCGGCTATGGTTACGCCTTATGTAGATGTCAACACACTGGGATCTACTGCCTTCTCTCCAGAGGAACTTGCGGATCTTTTAAAACAGCTCAATGAGGCGGGTCTGGATCTGCACTGTCACACTGTCGGCGAGCGTGCGTCCCGTGTTGTGCTGGACGGTGTGGAGCTGGCAAAAAAAGAGCTGGGAGATGACTTCCATGTGCGTGTCACCTGCGCTCATCTGGAGGTTCAGGACGATGCGGATTTGGACAGGTTTGCCAAGCTTGGCGTCATCGCAAACTTTACACCGTGGTGGCATTCGGGAGACACGAAGGAAGCGAGTTCCTGGCTTGGGGCGGAACGCGCCGCAAAGCAGTTCCGCTGCAAAACGATCTGGGACTCCGGCGCTCTTGTGACATGGTCCAGTGATAACATCGTCTTCGGGGATCTCGTACCTTGGAACCCGTACCTTGGCATGGAGATCGGAATGACCCGCATAGCTACCGAAAAGACCAGGCTTCCCGAATGGGCCAGGAGCACGGCGGTATTACCTCCTGCGGAGGAAAGGATGAACATAGAAGAGATGCTGCTGGGATACACGATCAACGGAGCAAAGCAGCTTGGCATCGAGGATAGAAAGGGTTCTATTACGACCGGCAAGGATGCCGACTATCTGGTATTCGACATCGACCTGCTTACCGCAGAGCATGAAGGATTCAGCCACAACATGCCGGCAGAGGTGTATTTTGCCGGAAAGAAAGTAAACTGACGTGTTTGGGGCAGCCTGACGAAGTTTGGGGCTGCCCGTCTGTTTAAATATATTGTTTGCAATCAACGGTGAACAATCATACAGAAAATTAAATTACGTCCGGTAGGCATCCATTATTTCAATAAAAACATGAAATCAAAGATTCGTATTTCAGATAATTTTACATACGGGAAATTGCTGCGGTTTACACTGCCATCCATTGTGATGAATATATTTCTCTCCCTGTACATTGTCGTGGATGGATTTTTTGTCGCTAATTTTGTGGGAAAGACGGAATTTGCGGCTGTCAATCTGGTCCTGCCTGTACTTAATATCATGGGAGAGATCGGCTATATGTTCGGTGTGGGCGGAAGCGCATTGATCGCCAAGACGATGGGGGAAAAAAATCAGGAACGGGCAAACAGGCTGTTTTCACTGATTGTACTGGTATCTTCCGGCTTGGGCTTTTTGATGATGGCGCCGGGATTTATCTTTATGCCCCAGATTACGTCCTGGCTTGGCGCAGAAGGAAGTCTTCTTGAAAACAGCGTGCTGTACGGACGGATCTTTATTCTGGCTCTGCCTGCATGGATATTGTCGTATGCGTTTCAGCTTTTCTTTGTCACTGCTGAAAAACCGCGGTTGGGGCTTATGGTCACGGTATTCTCAGGACTGTGTAATATGATATTGGATGCGCTTTTTATTATCGGCTTTCAGTGGGGGCTCGCAGGCGCTGCGGCAGCCTCGGCGTTAGCCCAGATGGTGGGAGGTGTGTTCCCCCTTATTTATTTCAGCCGAAAGAATAACAGCCGCCTGAAGCTGGTAAAGCCCGTATGGGATGCAAGGTCGATCATTAAATCCTGTACGAACGGATCCTCGGAATTCATGGCGGAAGCCGCTGCGTCTATGGTAGGGCTTATCTATAATATGCAGCTGCTTAAGTATGCGGGTGAAGACGGAGTCGTAATATATGGCCAACTGATGTATGTCAGCCTGATTTTTTCAGCCATTTTTGTGGGTTATTCTAATGGGGTCGGGCCGGTGTTCAGCTATCATTACGGCGCACAGAATCATGGTGAACTTAAGAACCTGCGAAAAAGGAGCCTTGTGGTTATCGGAATTACATCCGTTGCGATGTTTTGTCTTTCGGAAGCGCTTGCTTATCCGTTTTCCATCTTATTTCTGCAGGATGCCATGCAACTGGTGCCAATTTCCGTACACGCATTCAGGATCATCTCTTTTTCATACTTCTTTTCAGGAATGGCTATTTTCAGCTCAGCCTTTTTTACAGCTCTGAACGACGGAAAGGTATCGGCATTGATATCTTTTTTACGGACCTTTGTCTTTGAACTTGGGGCTGTGCTTTTACTGCCGGTGTTGTTTGGCGTGGAAGGCATATGGTGTTCCGTTGTTATTGGCGAT
>DFHP01000092.1 GCA_002371335.1 Eubacterium sp. UBA3720 | reverse complement strand
CATGTCATTTCTGAATAGTTGTGATCACAAAGCAGGAAATTTTTATAGCTTAATATACTATAATTATAGTGTAT
Organism: Eubacterium sp. UBA3720; assembly: GCA_002371335.1. Classification (GTDB taxonomy): domain Bacteria; phylum Bacillota; class Clostridia; order Lachnospirales; family Lachnospiraceae; genus DFHP01. The sequence goes on along the minus strand of DFHP01000092.1, from coordinate 7,202 downwards.
AAGGCTTTTGGGTGCAAATATAAATCTTTACCTGATCAAAAGTACCTTCGGGAATTTGTTCTCTTAAAGTTTTTTTAAAGTATATCCAAGGATTTCCGGATGGCGGGCCGAAAGCATATCTATCGCCTCAAGCGAGATTTCTTCTTTTGAGCGGATGACCAATCTGTAGGACGTAATACCGTTCTTACTGTTGACCACATTACACTCAGCGATCAGCCCCTGCGTCTCTTCTTTGATCTCTCGGAGTACCTTACGAAACACAGCTTTGTCATTTACCTCAAATTGCAGAATACTGCCGGCATAGGAATCCGGTCCATAACTGAAAAAGTGCATTATTACCTGCACAATTGTAATTAGAACCGTAGCAAAGGCTCCCAGCTTGATCATTCCGGCTCCTATCGCCAGACCAATCCCGGCCGTCGCCCAGATTCCCGCAGCCGTCGTCAGTCCACGGGTATAGTTTTTATTATGAAAAATGGCTCCTGCTCCCAGAAAGCTTACGCCGCTTATGACCTGCGCCGCTATACGGGCAGGGTCTGCGCCCCGCACTCCGTTATACATTTCTCCTTTCGCGTCCTGAAGATCTACGAATCCATATTTTGATATGATCATGAACAGCGCCGCAGCGCAGCATACGATAAGATGCGTCCTGATACCGGCTTCTTTCAATCTCTTGCTCCTTTCAAAACCGATACATGCTCCGCACAGACACGCTGCCAGAAGCCGGATAAAAAAATCCAGATTCTGCATGACTGTAAACTGTTCATTCAGATACTTCATAAGAATCATACAGATCAACCTTCCCACTCGTTATCTTTCAGATTTGTATAAATATAAACTCCCGCGGACACTGCGCAGATCATAAACATAATGACAGACAGAGCTGCAGCCTTATTATATGCCAGGTATTTGTTAAACTGATCAAACAAAGCGATGCCCAGCATTTTCGGCGCTGATCCCCCCATCAGATAAGGAGTCGTAAAAGAACCGACATTAGTCATCCACACGAATGTTGCCGCTATGATCACGTCTTTGATCGAAAGAGGAAGGATCATGGATGTAAAGACCTTCCAGCGGCCCGCGCCCACATCACGGGCTCCTTCAATGATAGAATCCGGGATCGCGCCAAGGCCTGCCGTGATCATCATGGCCGCGAAAGGTATATTAAACCAGAGATTCATGAGTATGATTCCGTTGGCATGATACATCAGTCCCAGATGAATGTCCTTTCCGAAAAGAAGGCCTATTCTGTTTATCATTCCCGAATCTCTTATGATCGTTATCATCGCATAGACTGCGCACATCGCCGGAACAAACCTCGGAAGCAGGTACAGCGTTCCTATCGTTCTGGATATCTTTGACTTTGTGAATCTGAGATAGAGCGCCAGAAGATAGGCCGTTACAATAGCGATCAGCACCGTCATGACAACTATAAACAACGTATAGAGCAGATTCTTCAGCTGCGCCGGCTCAGTAAAGAAATATGTGTAATTTTCCCATGTAAACGCCCCGGTTTTCTGATCCTGAAAGCTTCTGATCACCGCCAGAACGATCGGATAGGATACCGTCAGCATAACAACCAGAAAAGCCGGCATGACCATTCCATATGCAGTGATCATTGTTTTAAGTTTTTTACTCATCAGCGGATTCCTTTCTCTTAACCTTAAGACCGGGTAATTGCCGGCTCCGGAGATCACCTGCTTTACTACGCCTTCTCAACCGATACTTCCGATCTCATTATCCCATCTCTCATTAAACGAAGTGCCGAGATCTCCGATCGAAAGCAGACGGAAGCTGCCTACGTCAAGGTTTTGGATATCTTCAAAGCCGGACATGTCCAGTGTTTCCGTGTCTATAAGCGGGATCGCTGCCATATCCTCTACCATGATCTGCTGCGCCGTTTCAGAACACATATAATTTATAAATGCACAGGCACCCTCTTCGTTTGATCCGATTGTTGGAATTGCCAGCGTCTGCAGAGATCCTGAGAATGAAGGATCGATCTGTGCGATCCTGATGCTGTCTTTCAGCTCCCCTGCCGCTCTCTGTGAAAGTACCATATCAGCCCAGTTCGGACACATGTCTATCTCCCCCTGATTCAGCAAATCCAGCGTTCCCTGATTCTTATTGGGATATACGATTGAGCCGCCGGAAGCATACATATACTGGTGCAGATCCTGCAGGAAGCCAAAGCCTTCATCCCATTCATCCATCCACTTCGGATCATCTGATGTAATCGCTTCTTCGTCCATAAAATTATAGACTGATGTACGCGCAAAGGAATCTCCGGCGCCGCCGGTTCCCGGCGTGTTATACGCAAATCTTCCGGGATTATCCTTCATCCATTGAACCAGTTCATCCATAGTCTGCGGAGGCTCCGGCACCGTTGCGGAATCGTACGCCAGTATTACGGTCGTTCCCCGGTAAGCCTGTGTATGATCTCCTGCGACGGAACTCTCTGCAAGTATATTTGCCCTGTTCGGTATCTTCGTTTCATCAAGTTCAACGAAAGAATCCTCGCCGATCAGAGAAACCATCTTTGAAAGATCATCACCGCTGAAGTCAACCAGATCGTAATCGGTATCCGTCTGTTTTGCCTGATAAGCCGCGTTCAGCATATCGGTCATGGACTGTGCTCCTGTTCCGCTGAGCATGAACTGAAGCTTTACATTATATTTCCCCGCATATTCAGAATTGTTATTAAAGTCATCGATCAGTTTCTCATATATCTGGCGGACATTATCAGAACCTGTCGCCCAGAGAGTGACTGTATCCGAACCTCCATTTGCGCTTCCTCCGCCCACTCCGGACAGAGCCGACGAAGACTCCTGTCCTTTGCTTCCGCCGCAGCCCGCAAGCGCGCCTGCTGCCAAAGATACTGTCAGAATCAATGCTCCTGTTTTTTTAATTTCCATACCTTCTTCCTTCCTTTCTGAAACCATACGTCATGTAATTGTAAAACTACGAAGGGCCGGAAATGTATGTGAATGATTCACACGATTTCCATGAACCGGAAACTCTTCAGGCGGTCCTGTTAAAGACCGTATGCTTACCAAGCACCAGTGAAACCTTATCCCCCACCTTCAGCGTTTCACTCAGTTCACGATTGATATTGCACTTGATCACATTGTCGCCGTACTGAACCGTCAGGACCACATAATGTCCCAGCAGCATAATGGTCCGGACTTCGCCGGACAGACCGCTGCCTTCTCCCGGAATCACCGTAACATCCTCCGGACGGACCGCTATCGTGTTATTACCCTGAGTGATGAAATTCATTTCACCGATGAAAGATGCCACATGGAGAGTTTCAGGATAATCATAAATGTCAGCAGGGGTACCTATCTGATCAATATGCCCTTTGTTCATAACGACTATTCTATGGGAAAGCGCCATGGCTTCTTCCTGATCATGTGTGACAAAAACGACCGTTATTCCCAGATCCTGCTGTATCTTCTTCAGTTCCTCCCTCATCTGCTGTCGGATTTTCGCGTCCAGCGCCGAAAAGGGCTCATCCAGAAGAAGGAGCGCCGGTTTAAGGAGCAGTGATCTGGCGATCGCGATCCGCTGCTGCTGGCCTCCCGAAAGCTGCCCCGGATATTTCTTTTCACAGCCCGGCATAGATACCATTTGAAGAATGTCCGTTATGTTTTCTTTGATCACAGCGGACGGGGTTTTTCTAAGCTTCAGGCCGTACGCCAGATTTTCATAAATCGTCATATGCGGCCAAAGGTTGTAACTCTGAAATACCATTGCGGTAGGTCTTTTTTCCGGCGGAAGAGAGATGATCGATCGTCCGTTTATCCGGATATCGCCCGATGTCACATCCAAGAACCCCCCGATCGTTCGAAGGATAGTAGACTTTCCGCAGCCGGAGGGGCCCAGAAGCGTAACTATCTCACCTTCATATACGTCAAGGCTGATATGCTCTACGCCATCGCCGTTGCTATATTTTTTTGTCATATCCTCCAGCTCAAGCATAACCTTTTTTTCATTCATTATCTTTTTCCTCCACCTCTGATCACTTCATCTTAAAACCGCCGGCAATCGCTTCAGGTCCAATGTATTTACGCATCAGGAAGATCATTACCACAGACGGGAGGATCAGAAGGATCGCAAATACCGCTCCGATCTGTACCGCAGACGAATCAAGAATGATTCCATACATGGCGACCGGCATAGTCTGTATCCTTCCCATGCCCACCAGCATAGTTCCCTGCGCCTCCTCCATGGAACCCAGAAAGGTATAAAGAGTAGCTACCGAAATGCCGGGCATCGCCATCGGCAGGGTCACTTTAAAAAATGTTCTGACAGGTCCTGCCCCTACATCCCTTGCCGCTTCCTCCTGCTGCCGGTGAACCGACCTGAAAGCGCTGGCGGGAAGCCAGACCATAAACATCATGGAATTGATCATATGAATGATCACCACTCCCGGATATGTCCCCATAAGTCCATATCTGTAAAACAATACTGCGACTGATGTGTAAATACCAAGCTTTGGAAAAGCGTTCGTCAGCAGAAAAGAAAGCATAAACAGCTTTCGTCCTTTATATTTAAACCTTGCGATGGAATACGCTGCCGGAATACAAAAGATCATCGAGACGATCGTCGTTATGATCGCAATGATGAAAGACTGTATCATCGATGTGACCAGGGATCTTTGCCGGAAAATATATCTCCACCAGTCAAATCCCCATTGCTGAGGTATAACATGCGGTACTTCATATTTATCGGCAAAAGCCAGCATAACCATGTTCAGCAGCGGACCATAAAAGAAAATGATGAACACCGCGAGAATAATAAATTCCCAGAATTTCCTTTTTCCCACCGCATGATAAAAACGCCGGGGATTTAACATTTTAAACATAGCGGATTACCTCCTTTATAAGTATTTCTTCCTTCCTCTGCGCGGCGTATACATTCTCCGGAGGGTTTGTTTCACAGTAACTTGACGCAATTTACTGTGAAACAAAAAAAGAGCCAATGTACCCGCAGACTCCTCCTTAAAGTCTGAACGGGATGCATTGACTCAATTTCTCCAGCATCAATTATTATATTGAAAAAATTATAACACCTGCACAATAGAAATACAAGATACCAGATCCTTATATGCCGTATTTATAGATTTACTTTGTCAATATCAGAATTTGTTTGTGCATTATTAAGATTCAGAAATATGTTTCCGGCTCATCTGCTGAATAACTTACACTTCGCCATCATGAGTCTGCACCAGTATCTTGTTTTTCAGAATATCGAAATGTATATTTCAATCATCCAAACGATCGGAGGTGTTTTACTTGAAGAAACCTTTATTATTTGCCCACAGAGGATTTTCAGGCAGCTATCCTGAAAACAGTCCTCTTGCTTTTCAGATGGCCGCCGAGAAGACTGATGTGGACGGGATCGAAAGTGATGTTCATATCGCCGCGGACGGAACGCTTGTGGTCTTTCATGACGCAACGCTTGAGCGCACCTCAAACGGGACCGGCTTTATAAAAGATCATACCTTCGAAGAACTCCTGCGGCTTGACATAGGGGCGTGGAAATCACCCGAATTTGCCGGACAGCATATCTGGACCCTTGGACAGCTGCTGGATTTCTGCCGGGATACCGGATTGCTCCTTAATCTAGAGCTGAAGAACTATGAGGTTTTTTACGAAGGACTGGAGGAACGTGTAATCCACGAAATAACGAAAAGAAAAATGGAAGAGACGGTATCCGTTTCATCCTTTAATCATATCTCAATGCAGCTCTTTAAAAAGCTGAACCCGGATATTGAAACAGGACTTCTTTATGACAAACCTTTTCTGGATATGGACGCATACATAAGCCGCTCGAACGCTGACAATATGCATCCGCGATACATGCTCCTGCAATACCAGCCCGAGCTTATGAAGCTGTATCATGACAATCATATGAAAGTCATCGCCTGGACGGTCGATGACCCGGAGAACATCAAAGACATGATCACCCGGGGAGCAGACGGAATCATTTCAAACAAACCGGATGTGTTATGCAGCACAGCTGCACAGGAAAATATATGAAAAACAAAAAAGAAAACTTTATGGAACAGCTGCAGCGCTCTCCTGTCATCGCATCGATCAAGGATGAATCAGGACTTAAGAAGGTGCTGGAGTCAGACTGCCTTGTTGTTTTTATTTTATACGGATCTATTCTGAACATTGATTCAATAGTAAAACGCGTGAAAGATTCCGGAAGAATGGCATTCATACATATTGACCTGATAGACGGGTTCTCTCCGAAGGATGTGTCTATAGATTATATCGCCGAACACACAGACGCGGACGGCATACTCTCAACCAGAACGAATATCGTGCGACATGCCCGCGAGACAGGTCTGATCGCTATTCAACGCTTTTTTCTGCTGGACTCTATATCGCTGAACAATATTCTGAGGCAGCCGCTCAAGGCAGATCTGATCGATGTGATGCCCGGCGTCATGCCCGGAGTGATCCGATATCTGGCAAAAAAGACTCACAGGCCGATCATGGCAAGCGGCCTGATCAGTACGAAAAAAGACATTATATCGGCACTCTCCGCGGGTGCGCTCGCCATATCGACCACCAGGGAAGACCTCTGGGATTCCTGAATCATATCCAAAAGATACGGATTACCCGGAAGAATCTGAAGAAAGGAAAAATCCAATCATCAACTGATAATCGGATTATACGTGAAAAATGAAAAAAGAAACGTATGACATATTTATTATCGGACCGCTTTCCCGGGATATCATGATTGATTTTCGCGGGCAGGAGGATCGCCTTCTGGGAGGCGCCTGTGTCCAGTCCGGATATGCAGCTTCAAACATCGGCGGCAGGACTGCGGTCTTTACAAAAGCCTCTCCCGATACCGACGTCTACAGCGCATTTGAAAACTGTCCTGCAGACATCTTCTGGCGTCCTTCTGCCAGAACCACTTCGATCTGCAACCGATATTTCACAGAAGACAAAGAAAAAAGAACCTGTACTCTTATCTCACGCTCCGACAGGATCTCCTTTGAAGAACTTCCCCCTGTAACGGCCAGAATATACCACTTTGCAGGACTGATCGCCGGAGATTTCGCGGATGAGATCTTTCGAAGCGCTTCTTTTAAAGGGAAAGTAGCTGCCGATGTCCAATGCCTGCTGCGCCACGGAGAATCAGACGGTTCGATGGTATTTTATGACTGGCCTTCAAAGAAA
>DFHP01000156.1 GCA_002371335.1 Eubacterium sp. UBA3720 | reverse complement strand
GGTCTCACATGAAAACACTTACAGCCGGGCATCATGCCCGGCTGCTATTCGGTCGCAGTCATCATAGTTTATAGCCTCCCTTACCCAGGTACTTTTACTATGAACTATGACGCTGCGCAGGGGTCAATACTTTTTTGTCACTTAGCCGCATTCACCATGGTCGCAACATCTTCGGCTCTCAGACCAAAGTCATCATCACCGCCTGCTCCGTAGGCAAGGACTGCATAATTGTAATCGCCTGCCGTCCAGATTGTCTTGGTCGCTTCTCCCTCGCGGTTTCCAAAGCACTCCACTTCCTGTCCGTCCACATCCTGTGTCCACTCATACTTATATGGCGTGGAGTCCATAGAAACATCTCCGTCAGTACCGGATGGAATCCTGCCTTTGATCACGCTCATTTCAACTGCCGCTGCAGGGCAGAAGGTCTGTACCACTCCGTCCATATAGCGATATGTGATCTGGCCCATCTCTCCGAGAACACCCAGTGTTATCTCTGTTCCGTTCAGGTCGGCCAGAGAATCAAGACCTGCGCCCTCACAGGCTTCCTCGGCTGTCGCCGCCTGCGTCCAATTAGTGTGTCCGCCAAGAGCAGTCTCTTCCGGTGCCGATGTATCCGCATTTTCTGAATCCTCCGCAACATCCAGACCTGTTATACTGCCTGCAGGTTTTACACTGAGAGTGACATTGCCGGTGGCTTTGCTCTGAACGGTTACAATCAGATCATACTCGCCTGAGTCGAGCGTGGCGCCCTCAGTCGCCTTCCCGCTAATCATCATCTCGTACTTTACATTGTCCCTGTCCGGAAGTTCATCTATACTCTGATCTTCCTCCACTTCAATGAACCCTATGACGACTTTTCCTCCGTCATTCAGGTCACTGACAATCTCGATTCCTTCGCCCTCTGCGACACTAATGTAACCACCCTGTACAAAGTCATCCTCTTTGGCATTGCTTAATTCGATGGTAGCCGCTTTTTCGTTGGATAAATCCATCGTAATCGAACTCTCTTCAGCTGCCCCGCATCCTGTCTGGAACATTGCCAGTGCCATTACTGCAGCCGTCGCAATTGCTGCTGCCTTTTTAAACATAATAATTTACCTCCGTTTTTTATAAAAATAGTGTGTTTTCCAAGTGTTTATTTTTTTATACGATGAATCCTTTAAAAAGTCACTATTTTTTATAATCCCATTTACCTGTCTTTTTTGCCCTTCTCTGTTTTTCAAGAACGCCTGGGCGTTCTTGCCGATAATCACAGCAATCGTTTCCTTCCGCGACAGATTTCGTCCGTGCGTTTATGTATTTTAAATGCACAATAAAACAATTTTATCTTGTCTTTATGACATAAGAAAACTACAATTAAATTAATTTATATAACCGGAAAGGTTATCCGGAAGGAGGAAAGGTATGAAAGAAAAGCTCGTAATAGGATACTACGGCAACGGAAAAAGTACGAACAGATACCATATTCCGCACCTCATGCGCAGGGGTGATAAAATCGAGGTCAAGACAATTTACGCGAGACGCCTTCGTGACTCATGGGCAAGATGGGACGGCGTGTATTATACGGACAAGGAAGAAGAACTGCTTGGAGACGATGAACTTGATGTTATTATCGTCACAACTCCCCCTGAAGCTCATTATGAAATCGCGAAGAAGGTCATCGAATCCGGACACAATGTTGTGCTGGAGAAACCTTTCACACACAGTGTCGCACAGTCTCAGGAGCTCTTTGACCTCGCGAGGGAGAAGGGAGCAATGCTTCAGTGTTATCAGAACCGGCGCTTCGACAGCGACTTTCTGACTGTTCAGAAAGTTATCGCGTCCGGAAAGCTGGGCGAGCTCGCAGAGGTCGAAATGCACTTTGATTACTACCGGCCGGAAATTCCGGAAGGCGCACATACCTTCACTAAAGCTGACTCCTATGTCTATAACCACGCCTGCCACACGGTAGATCAGGTGCTCTCTTACTTCGGAATCCCCGATGAGAAGCATTTTGACGTAAGACAGCTCCTTGGCTCAGGCCGGATGAACGATTATTTTGATCTGGACTTTTATTATAATAAGGGAACGGATCAATACGATGTTATGCCGGGAGGCCTCAAGGTATCCGTCAAGTCCAGCTACTTCAGAGTGAAGGAACGCCCAAGTTTTTTGGTCTACGGCAGACGCGGTATGTTCGTCAAAGCCGGGAAGGATCGTCAGGAGGCTGACCTAAAGAAATTCTATCTGCCAGACCATAAGGATTTCGGACTCGACGCCCCCGAACATTTCGGAACTCTGACCTATTATGATGCAGAAGGACATTATCACGAGGAACTTGTCGAGTCCGAGAGAGGAGATTACGGTATCTACTATGATTATCTCTATGAGACAATCAAGAACGGTGCTCCGATCCTGGTGACCGAGGAGCAGACAATGACACAGATGCGGCTTCTTGAGGAGGCTACAAGTAAACTTGTCTGACAACAATCATGATCACGATACAGGGCTGTCGCATCAGACGGTGTCACCACTATATATGGCAGACATTTGCAAATAACATCTGCCATATATAGTGGTGGCTCGCCTTAATGCGGCAGCCCCTTTTTTGCACATATACCAATAATCATTACTTCATTTGCTTTACAAAGCGGAACATTCCGTCAAAATCCCCGCTCTCATATTCGCTGCCGGTTTCCGGATGGCGCGAATCAGAGTGATGTTTATTAAAAAACTCAACGATATGGAACCCGCACTTATTGACGTAGAAATGAATGTTCCGGGTCTCGAAATACGGAGTACAGGTCTCCCAGATTTCTGTCTCCGGATAGAGCCGCTCGACCTCCTTCCAGGCGGCATAACCGATCCCTTTGCTGTGAATTCCCGGATTCACAAACAGCAATTCCAGTTCATTATGCTGCGTTTCTTCATTGATTTTCAGGACAAGACCCCCGACGATCCTGCCATCCTCGCGGATACGGTAAGCAGTCCCATGGTCGATACTGTTCTCAATGGTTTTCCGGGAAATGATTTCTCCATCCTCTTCGAAATGATTGTCCCGCATGCCGAATTCTTCCGTCGCGCCATATTTAAAAGCACGCTGATTATCGAGGATGAACTGTTCCCTGTCGTCTTCTGTAAGCTGTGTCAGTGTAATAATCGCCATTTTTCCGGCCTCCTTCATAAAAAAATGCTCGGCAACAAAAGGCCTTTTTGCCTTTCATTCCGAGCTCACCCGACATCTTATCCAACAGGCGGCCTGCAAAGCATATGCTTTACGATCCCCTACGCTACGGCGTACTGTCCTCCGATGACCGATATTGATTTGTGAAGAAAGCATAACATTAATTTCCGAAAGAAACAAGCGTTTTATACTCTTAATCGCAAGCTTGTATTCACGATGAAAACGAAAGTCACCCTGCGCGCGTATTTCGTGGCTAAAGTCACGAATATTGCGCAATGAAGAATAGATACTGTGATATACTGAATATACACTTATCTGGTTTGGTATCCTCCTGAGCCGGTCAATTCAGGCATCAGCGCAGAGATCCGGCAGCAAGCATAAAACATTTGCCAGCCCGGTAATCAGTCACAGATGCGGAAACCAGGAAACAAAAGAAGAGGAGGTCCTATTATGAAATATCGTCAATTAGGAAAGACCGGATGGAATGTTTCCGCGATTGGTTATGGGGGCGTTGTTTCCTCTCAGCATTTTGACAGAGCCGTCATCCCGGGGGACGAGCAGAAGATGTCGGATGAATTTTTGATGTTGCTCCCGGATACGGAGATGCCCAGCTGCTGATGGGTAATTCCCTGAAACCGTATCGTGATAAAGTATATCTCGCCTGCAAGACTGCTCAGCGAAAAAGAGTGGAAGCCGAAAAGGAGATGTTGGAATCTCTAAAGCTTCTGCACACAGATTATTTCGATGTCTATCAGCTGCACGGGCTCACCTCGATGGAGGAGCTGGAGACCTGTTTTGCCCCCGGAGGCGCCATGGAGCTTCTGCGGGACATGAAGGAAAAGGGAATCGCGCGAAAAATCAGCTTTACAGCGCACAGCGAGCCGGCAGCCTTACGCGCGCTGGAACTGTATGATTTTGATACAGTCATGTTTCCCCTGAACTGGCATATGCATATGGAGCACGGCATAGGGGAAAGGATTCGCAGAGCCGTGAAAGACAGGGGTCTGGGTCTTCTGGGCATCAAATCCATGGTGGACCGCGCCTGGAGCCATGAGGAGCAGGATAGCTCCAAATATATCAAATCCTGGTGCAGGCCATTTGATATCGAAACAGAATCATCGTATCTCACGGCAGCCCTTAAATACTCAATCTCGCTAGGAGCGGATATCCTGATTCCGCCGGGTAATTTCGAACACCTGAAATACGCAGTCTGTCATATCGATGAAGTCCTGGACAATCCCCTCACAGAGGAGGACCGTGCCTTCCT
>DFHP01000044.1:4187-5162 GCA_002371335.1 Eubacterium sp. UBA3720 | reverse complement strand
CTTCTCAGGATGCAGTTCATTGCCCTCGCTGTCCAAAAGTGTAATGTCAAAAAAGCGAGCAGCTGTCACCTTCTTGGATTCGGGATCAAGAATCTCTTCCTCCACCTGGGACTTGTAGCCCTCGTATTCTTCCTTGTTGGTGATCTCTTCTACCTTCAGGGATACATTCGCAGGCAGATTCGCCTCCTCCGTATAGGAAACTGTGATCGTATAGTCTTCTCCTTCGGCCAGGAGATTCCCCGATGCAGGTTCTTCGGATTCAGCAGGTCCTTCAGGGTCAGCAGCTTCTGTCGCTTCAGGCGAAGCGACAGTTTCAGCGTCTTCACTATTGACTTCATCGGTCACATCTTCACCCTGCTCTGTTTTGGATTCAGCCTCGCTGGCATCCCCTGCGGAGCTGGAGCTGTCTTCCGGATCAGCGTCTTCGGCATCCGCCCCGTTATAACAGTCGGAAGTATGGATGTGTTCCTCCATACCGCAGGTGAGGACCTTTTCTGTCTCATAGCAACCGTCATTATGGGCATGCTCTTCCAACCCACAAATCAGATTGCCATCTTCGTCATAGCAGTCATCCGAGTGGGTATGTTCTTCCAGGCCGCATATCTGCTCACTTTGTGTCTCATAGCAGTCGTCCGTATGCCTGTGCTCCTCCTGACCGCAGTCGGGAGTTCCCGACAAAGTGACTGCGGGCATGACAAGGACATAGGTCGTTATAAATATCACAACGCAGGAAAGCGCAATAACGGAACGGACCCATTTCCCGTGAATGACATGTTTATTAATGATTTCCTGAATTCTCTCCCAGATCGATCTGCGCATGATGCAGTCTCTCCTTTCATTGTTCCTGAAGGTATGTATCTCTGATTTTCCGCCGGTCTGCAGGACCGGCATCTGTTAATGAATGTACAATTATTTGAATAAGTAAGAAATGGATCCGACAGGAACGAGCCCGTCAACTCTTTTTATCATATTGAC
>DFHP01000044.1:0-4021 GCA_002371335.1 Eubacterium sp. UBA3720 | reverse complement strand
GAAATGCAGCCGATGGATGAGTTCCGCGAATCCACCGATACGCTTCTGTGGTCTCCCATGACAAAGATCCTGTTCTCCGGAACCTGATAGGGAAGCTCTATATTACAGTCCCCCAGAGATTTTTCCGAAACGTAAGGCTCGTCCAGAAGCTGGTTGTTGACGTAGGTATTTCCTTCCTCATCAATGTCGACCCAGTCGCCCGGTCCCGCGATAACGCGCTTGACCAGGATCTTGTTATTGTAATAGAAGGCGATCAGCTGTCCGATTTCGTAATCGTCGCCTTTCAGCGCCAGCACGATCTCACCTTCCGACAGGGTCGGCGTCATGGAATTACCGTAGATCTGAAAAGCCGGCACCAGAAAGTTGGCCACCAGAATAGCCAGCGCGGCTACCGTAATCAGAATACTGACGGTACTGCGGATCGTAGATCGGTATTTCTCAATATACCGGATCCGCTGCAGTTCCTCTTTCAGATTTTCCGTTTTCAGTACATTCTTCCATGCCTGAAGTCCCTTTACTTTTTCAGGAGATGTGTCATCCGGGGAAACCGCCTCTTCGGATTCATCCAGGTCAACCGGACCCTGTGCCCCGTTTCCGGTATCTTCACTACCCTTTTGCTCCTGCAGAAGTTTATAGAGCCTTTCATTTTCATTATTCTCTTCGATCAGCAGTTCCAGCAATTCTGTTTTTTTTAGATTTCTCAGAATCCTCTGCTGTTCGGTTTTGTCATTGTTCATGCTGCTACTCCATTTTATAGCTGCGTCCTCACATTGCTTATATTGCTTATTCTTAAGAAAGCCTCATTAATCATTGCTCAATGGCGATCACTTGTTTCCTTCCATGTTTCGAACGCAGCCCCCGCACGTAATACAGCCGGAGATTCGTTCGGCGGAATCCTGATGCATTTATGGGACTCCACATACTCAAAATCTCCTCAGACTGCCGGTTTTTAACGCATTACAAACGCATCAGAAATACCAGTATTTGTATACGAACCCGTTCCTAACCAATATGTTGTAAATAAATCCGTCTTGGTTTTATAAATGATAGCACATTTCGCGTTAAAATCATAGACGTTTTTAGAAAATTGTCACAAATCACAAGATTCAATCTGGTTTTATACTTAAAAACAGAAAAAAACACGGGAATATGGATGTAATACATTCGTATTACCAACATATTATACATACTTTATACTCGTCAGAGTCCTGCTTAAGCTCTTCGACCTTCAGCTCGGCGCCATCGGGAATTTCCGCATCAGCTTCATAGGTCAGGACGACTTCATAGTCCTTCTCCTTGTGTTCGAGCTGACCGGCAGAAAAAACAGTTTCCTCTTCTGCCACGGCAGTCGTTTCTTCAGTCTGAGCCGCATCAGTGGTTTCCATTTCTCATGTTTTTTCTCCTTCGTGAAACGTTTGCTGTTACTGCTGACTGATCCTTTCCTGTCAGACAGCAGTGAGAAGAATCTTGAAAATCCTCCTCGGTGGTGAATTGGTGTGTAGTTACTATCTATCTATAAAATCAGATCATCAAAAAGTGGTTTGCGATCTGTTTTATATCTGCCTTCACACAAACCAAAAACAGTTGGCTTGCGGACAGCTATTTCATAAAAACCACATGAAGTAAAAGCAAATATCGGGCCTTAATACTGTAATACAGTATATTTTAACGATATACAAAAGATAAATATGCGTTATACAGTGTAAGCCCGTTTATTCAAACATAACGAACTAAATATACAGAGACATAATAGCACTATTTTTTAAAGAAGTCATGTGTAAAATGACAAAAACGTATAATAGATTTGATTTGCATGGGATATAGTACAATTCTGATAATTCCGCATCAATGTATAAAAACAGCATCCCGGATGTAATCGCAGCTACATTGTATCGTGCAAACTGCAGTCCCTCACCCGTACCGGTCATGATCGAGAACCAGTTGTATCCGCTGCCAGAAGCAACTTTCTACTTTGACCACATTGATCGACCCGTCGCATCCGATCATGCACAGGTTTATCCGGCAACAATAAAACCGGGAGGTTTTACCCTCCCGGTCACTTTATGGTATCAAATCGGATATGCCTACAGCCGCTTTGTATATCTTTCTCATGATCGAGTTTTCCTGCAGGTACTCGAGACCCTTCAGTGTGATCTGAATGTTCCTGCAGTCTATGTTTCGAGTACCTGTTATGTCCCGTTTGATGACGACTCCTTTAATGTATCCGCAATCGCCCATCATCTCCAAATAACGCATCCATCGCTGTTCGGAAACGCACAAAGCTCCCGGACCAAATTTATCAACATCTGCGTATTCACGGTCCATGTCCTTTTCCAACTGTGTCAGGATCTTGTAGACGGCTTTGAAATTATCCACAGGCCATCACCACCCTGCCTTTTTCCCAGATTTCTTCGCTGGCTACATCCAGTTCTTCATTCCAGATCACTCCATAGCCTCCGCTGACAATCTGAGGATGCCTGAAGATCTCCGGATCCTGGACCATTGCCTTAAAGGCCGGGTATCTGTCTATAAGACGTCTACAGTCATAATGGCGGATTTCTCCGCCCGTGAAAACCGCTTCCAGGATGAATCCATCTAACGGTTTCACCTTCTGAATAACACCGTTCATGTCTCCACCTCCTAACCTTAATGGAAAAGCCCTCCCCTTTTTTAAGGGGAGGTTTTTCCTGACTTTCCCCTTAATCAAGGGGAGGGATTTTCCTGTCAAGTGACTGTGTGTTCCAGATTTCCATCAGTTCATCTCTGTGTTCATCCCACCATTCAATCACCATTTTGTGTGCTCTTCTCGGCAGCTTTCCTGCGGTGATCTTTCCGGTTCTGATATCAATGCTCTCTGTGTAGCCTGCATAATCAGCATGAAAATGCGGTGGCATGTGATCGGAGTAGAACATCCGGATTGAGATTCCATAAAACGTTGATACTGTAGGCATATCGTTGCTCCTTTCCTGTTGATAATTCAAGTGTAGCGTAGACGATTGCCTCGTGTCAAACCTCAATTTGCCAAATCACTGAATTTTTTCATATTTTTTCACTGCACATACATTCAATTTCGGTCACCTACCACAAACATGGCATCTCCAAAACTGAAGAATCTGTAGCGCTGTTCAACTGCCTCCCGGTAGGCGGAGAGAACGTTTTCCCGTCCCGCAAAGGCAGAAACGAGCATGATCAGGGTCGATTCCGGCAGATGAAAATTGGTGATCAGGGCATCCATGGCGCGAAAACGGTATCCGGGGTAAATGAAGATCGATGTATCATCACTGCCGGCATGCACAATGCCGGCCTCATCTGCCGCGCTCTCGATCGTGCGGCAGCTCGTCGTTCCAACGCAGATCACGCGATGCCCTTCCTCGTGCGTTTTGTTGATCAGATCCGCGGTCTCAGGCGGTACATTGTACCACTCCGTATGCATGGTGTGCTCTTCCACATCATCCACCTTAACAGGGCGGAAGGTTCCCAGGCCAACATGGAGCGTCACAAATCCAATCCGTACCCCTTTTGCCCGGACCTCATCGAGCAGTTCCGGGGTAAAATGAAGGCCTGCCGTGGGCGCTGCAGCGGATCCCTCGTACTTTGCGTATACGGTCTGGTAGCGGTTCCTGTCCCGGAGCTTGTGAGTGATATAGGGAGGCAGGGGCATCTCCCCCAGCCTGTCCAGAACCTCTTCAAAAATGCCTTCAAATTCGAACCGCACAAGCCTGTTTCCGCCCTCCGCGATCTCCAGGATCTCCGCCCTGAGACTCCCGTCTCCAAAGACGGCTCTGGCACCGGGACGAAGCTTTTTGCCCGGGCGTACCAGGCATTCCCAGACGTCCGCCTCCAGCCTCTTCAAAAGCAGGATCTCGATGGCCGCGCCGGTCCCTTCCCTGGTTCCCAAAAGTCTTGCCGGTATGACCTTGGTATCGTTTAAAATCATGGCATCTCCGGGCTCCAGATAGTCCAGAATGTCCCGAAAAGTTCTGTGCTGCCGCTCTCCCGTCTCTTTATCCAGGACCAGGAG
>DFHP01000037.1:26459-27422 GCA_002371335.1 Eubacterium sp. UBA3720 | reverse complement strand
CGGTCCGGGCGTTGATTCAGCAATTACCGTTACCGTCATCATCTCATCATGCGTTATCCATTTTTTCGTCTCTACACACTCATTCCCGATAAGAGAAATCATTGCGTAACCACCGCCAAATGTAAAAAAACCAATTTTAAAAAAAGAAAAAAACAACTCAAGTATTATAGTCATAAGAATTCCACTCCGACACTCGGTACCTCTGTCTCTATCTTTTTTATGGGCTTTGCAGGCACTCCGCCCACGATCGTATTTTCCTCAACGTCCTTAGTTACGACCGCTCCTGCAGCAATGACGGCCCCATCACCGATACACACTCCCTTTGTGATGATTGCTCCGGACCCGATCCATACCCTGTTACCTACCCGTATCGGAGCATAATGATTGTGCCGGTCATAGGGGTTCAGGTCGTGATCAATGGTTGCAAAGATCACGTTATGCCCGATCAGCGCATTGTCCCCTATATAGATTCCTCCCTGATCCTGAAAGTGGCAGCCTGAATTGATAAAAACATTTTTTCCAATATGTATGTTCCTTCCAAAATCAGTGTAAAAGGGCAGAAACAGACGGAAGGAGCTATCAAGCTCTTCCCCGGTAATCTCCGACATGATACGAACAATCTCTTCAGGCGTATGATACTGATTATTGAGTTCCATCGTCTGTTTTATGGCAAGCAGGCTCTGTTCATGGGAGCATCTGCTCATCTCTTCTGTCATTTCCTCTCCCCGGCCTGTATTCAGATATTCCAAAACCTTTTCAATCATTTTGATTTCTCCGTTTCTTTTTTTATTTATTATTATAAATCCGAACACCTGAAATGTATAATGCCTGTTACTCATTTCATGTCATTTATATACTACATTGCTTTATTCAGGCAGTAATAGTGTCATCAGACGAGCATGCGTCCGATAAAAAATCACAAAGAAAAAACAGCCGCTTAAAACGACTGCTCTTTCCTTTCTT
>DFHP01000037.1:23830-26312 GCA_002371335.1 Eubacterium sp. UBA3720 | reverse complement strand
ACGGTACCATTACATTTTTGTCATTTCTTTGTATGCGTTCTTGTTTTCTTTTGAGTAGCCGATAAGAACGCCGGGTTTTTTCTCCGCGATGACGGCCAGGATCCGCTCGACCGCTTCTTTTCTGTTTCTGACAGGCGTCACCTGCCGCGTAGTTCCGTCATTCATTTTGCAGACGATGTAGCTGTTGACTTCTGTGAAACGTCTGCGAATGACAAACTTATACGCCCATGCGATATCCTGATACGGGATAATCTCGCTGCTGTTTTTGTCAAAAATATAATGCTCAGTCATAGCGACAGTCTCTTTCGGGTCATCGTATTGATATGAATTCCATTCATCCCATGCCGCCTGCAGCTGTCCTTTCTGTTCCAATGCATCCAATGCTTTTTCGATATTTTTCTTTTTCTGCCTTCCGTTGAGCCACACCAGCAGTGCCAGAACGGCACAGACTCCCGCGCCGACCGGAAGATAAAGCATATCCTTGCCGCGCAGTTCTGTGTTCGCGTCCAGATAATAGCTTCCGATGCTGTTTGCCATCTCTTCTTCACTGTATCCGTAAGTCTCGGCTACGGTTTTGAGAAGCTCATCGGGAAACGCTGTGGAATATCCGGTTATTTCGACCGGAACAGGTTCTACGGGTTCCGCGTCTGCATCGTCGGAAGTCACGCTCAGCCAGTAATCATACTGTTTCTGCATGGAGTCAAAATCTTCCTCCGGCATACGCACCAGGTATAAATACATATCCGATCCCTGCACCACATAGTAGTATTCATCATCTCTGTTGGCAGCCCAGTCGTCGACCCCGACCACTTCGAGAGAAACATATTTTCCCTCCTGTTCAGGGCTTACAGGATCAAACCGTGCGGCGCTGCCCTGTAAAAGGCCTAGACGCATTACAGTCCATATCGTAAGCATTATCAAAACCGCCGCGCACAGGATCGCAAGGATAACCTTGCTGCCTTTGCCGGATTTGAAATCGTTTCTGAATCGCTGTCTTATATCATTCAATATTAAAACCTCCCTGTAAATTTGTGTCATTACTGAAGTAATGGTGTAGATTATGAGGAAGCCAAACAAACACAGCACGAACGCAGGAGGGTTATTTCGTAAAAAATGACCGTGTTTTTCACGAAATAAAAAAGAGGCCCTTTTCGCAAAAAACGAAAGGTGACCTCCTTACTTAAATTTGTCTTATTTCATATACTGCTCGAAGAATCCCTGCATCTTTTCAAACGGTATGATATCTTTTCTGTCATACAGGTCTGTGTGAACGGCGCCCGGGATAAGCATGAGTTCTTTATTGTCTCCCTTCAGAAGTTTGAACGTATCCTGTCCCAGATAGCAGGAGTGAGCCTTATCTCCATGGATCATCAGAACAGCGCTGTCTATCTCACCTGCGTAGGTAAACAGACGCATATTCATAAGCGATGTCTGCGTGTTGACAGTCCAGCCGTCATTAGAGTTAAGTGAACGTGGATGATAGCCGCGCTCTGTCTTATAGTAATCATAGTAATCTTTCACGAAGAACGGCGCGTCTTCCGGAAGCGGATCTACGACGCCGCCCGCACGGGCATAGCTTCCGTTCTTAAAGTCCTCTGTTCTCTGTGCGTTGATCTGTTCTCTGACCGCCTTGCGGGCTTCCTTGCTGTCAGCGCTGTCGAAATATCCGTTTCCTGCCACACGGGACATATCATACATGGTAGAAACAACGGTGGCTTTGATCCTGGTATCGATGCAGGCTGTCTGCAGCGCCATGCCGCCCCAGCCGCAAATGCCGATGATGCCGATCCGGTCCGGATCAGCCAGCTCGCAGCAGGAAAGGAAATCAACCGCTGCCTGGAAATCCTCCACATCAATGTCCGGAGAATGCATAGCGCGGGGTGATCCGCCCGACTCTCCTGTAAACGAAGGATCAAATGCTATAGTCAAAAATCCGCGCTCCGCCATTTCCTGCGCGTACAGGCCGGAAGACTGCTCCTTGCAGGCTCCGAACGGTCCGCTGACGGCGATCGCCGGAAGCTTTCCTTCCGCTCCCTTCGGAATATACATATCAGCGGCAAGCGTAATGCCGAAGTGATTCGGAAACGTCACTTTTTTATGATCTACTTTGTCGCTCTTTGGAAATGTCTTGTCCCACTCCATAGTCAATTTAAGTTCTTCTGATTTCATCATAATAATTATCGCCTTTCCTGTCGGTTTGATTTTATCTCTTTTTCTGTCTGCCGGATCAGATAATCCAGACAATCCACTTTTCTCTGATTTCGGTGCAATTCCTCCATCAGGTCACATCTGAAGACTCTCAGCTCATGCAGCCCGTCTTCCAGCCTTCCACTTTCCAGAAGCTGTCTGATGAGCCCGGCCGATTCCTCCGGACAGCCTGCATCTGTCAGATTCTGTTTAATACCGGCTGTTTTTTCCATTGCAAATCCTCCTTCGGCCCTCTGCCTGGCCTCTGAGCTCTGACTTCTGACTTCTGACTTCT
>DFHP01000037.1:0-23700 GCA_002371335.1 Eubacterium sp. UBA3720 | reverse complement strand
TGACTTCTGACTTCTGACTTCTGAAACAAATTATAACCTCTTGCCCTGACCCGTGCTAATGGTTATAATGAATTTCATGATATTCATAAATGGAATATCATGTGTGAAACAAAGTCCGCGTGCGGACGTCAACTCCCGCCCCTATCAATCTTGTGGGAAACGAACCGTACTTTGCGTGCCGCCGCACAGCAGCGCAGCTGCCTTCCTTTGTGCGGCGTGTGCATCCCCAGAATGGTTTGAGACATAGAAAAAATCGTAATATCCTATAACAAAAATAAGTGCAGATGTCAGAGTTAATTACTCTCTAACAACTACACTTTTATGGTACTAAAAAACAGGAGAAACTTTATGGAAATTCGCACACTCCGGTATTTCCTCGCCGCTGCAAGAGAGGAAAACATGACAAAAGCCGCCGAGACGCTCCACGTCACGCAGCCTACACTTTCCAAAGCCCTAAAAGCTCTGGAGGAAGAACTTGGAAAAAAACTGTTCACCAGACACAGCTTCAGCATCCGCCTGACAGACGAGGGCGTCCTTCTGCGCAACCGCGCTGAAGACCTGGTCGGCATGGCGGACCGGATCGAAAGAGAATTTCTCTCTCTGGATGACATCACTGGAGGAGATCTGTATTTCGGATTGGCGGAATCCTATCAGATACGTTACCTGGCCAGGGAGATCCACGCCTTTAAAAAGCAATACCCTTCCCTGCACTATCACATCACCAGCGGCGATACGGAGCAGGTGGCCGAAAAACTGGATAAGGGGCTGCTGGATTTTGCGGTCCTCGCCGAGATCCCCGACGCCGCAAAGTATGAATCTCTCGTCTTCCCCGAAGCGGACATCTGGGGCGTTGTGATGCCGAAAAACGACCCGCTGGCAAAAAAAGAGGCCATCTGTGCAGATGACCTTGCGGGACTCCCCCTCTTCTGCTCCGGGCAGGGCTGGGAAAAAGATATACCTTACTGGGCTAAGGACAAAATGCCTCTCCTTCATCTGGAAGGTTCTTTCCGGCTGTCCTATAATGCGTCGATCTTTGCAAAAGAACATCTGGGATATCTGCTCACCTTTGACAAACTGGTAGACACCTCTCCGGAAAGCGGTATGGCGTTCCGCCCTCTGACTCCCCGCCTGGAGACAAAACTCTATCTGATCTGGAAAAAATACCAGACCTTCTCGCCGATTGCCGACCGATTCCTCACGCAGCTGCGGAAGACGCTGGCCGGCTCGCCCGGATGATGCTTTACATCTGAATCGGGCCGGATGATCAGACCTTCGACCTTGCGGACGCCGGCCGGCCTTCGCTGACTATCTTACCGAAACCGACCATTCTTCGGATATACTTCGAAATGTTCATAATCATAGTATTTAATCAGGTTCTGCGGCAAAGCTTTACACATCTGTTCCGAAACCTTTGGCGGATCGCACTCTGTATTTCCCTCAATAATGTTCAGATAATAATCCACGACTCCTTTAAGATAAATGCATGCCGCGAATATTTCATCCTCCGAAAACCTCCTGATACCGATATGCTCGATCATTCCTTTCAGAAACTGATCGTACATAGATTTTTCAAACGGCCCCTTCCCCATATATGAGATGACGTTTCTAAAGAAGTCGCTGTTATCGATATACAACTTTAACGCAGCTTCATAAGACTGTGCCAGATTCTTTGTTTCAAAAAATATAGTAAACGGTATCTCCAGCGCCTGAATATTGATCCAGTTGATCAGCTCGTCAATGTTTTCAAAGTAATAATAAAATGCCTGCCTTGTCGCAGAAAGCGGCGCCATGATTTCTGCCACAGATATCTTTCTGTAGTTCTTCCCCCTTGCAATATTCATGAAGCTCATTGCTATGTCTTTCTCCATCTTGTCCGCATTATTAAACGAAATCATAATTTTCTCCGGTTAGCCCCCGCTTTTTTGACACTTTTTCTGAACTGCAAGTAACACCTTTGCACTTTTCTTCCTGTGAATTGTATGCATTGATCCCGGTTGCTAAACTTTCTTTATGAAAGCCTTGTTATCATAAATGAATCTTTACAGGAGGTGCTCCCTTATGAAAAACAGAGTAACAAAAATGCTGGGAATTGAAAAGCCGGTAATGTTAGGTGCTATGATCTACCTCTGCGATCCTGTTCTTGCTGCTGCCATAAGTAATGCGGGCGGCCTGGGACAGATCGGCGTGTGCGCTAATGTAGACGCTCCCGAGCCGGATCCGATCATCAACGGCGAAAACACAAGACGTGCTATTCAGGATTTTCGCAAATTGTCCGATAAACCGTTTGCCGTAAACTATATCCCTACGACCAAAGAGCTTGCAAGATATACCTCTGATGATGAAAATGTATCATTTTCTGACGTTATAAAGAAGGTCGTAATCGAGGAGAAGGTCCCTGCTGTCGTCATAACCAGCACACAGGGCAAAAACGACGTTCTGAAGCAGGATATCGAAGATTTCCACAAAGCCGGTATCAAAGTTCTTTTTCGTGAACTGAACTGCACTGTACAGGCCTGTCTGGACGGCGTAGAGATGGGCGCTGACATCATCATCGTCACAGGCGCAGAAGCAGGAGGGCATTCGCCAAAATATAACATGAGTCTTTCCACTATCCTTCCGATGGTCATTGATGCGATCCCTGATGTTCCGATCGTTGCAGCCGGCTCCATCGTTAATGAAAAGAGCGCTGCGGCCGCATGCGCCATGGGCGCAGAGGGCGCTTACTGCGGAACTATTTTCCAGGTGGCCAAAGAGTGTCGTGCACATGCGAATTATAAGCAGGCGATCCTCGACGCAAAGGGTGAGGATGTTATCCGCTGGAGATCCGGCACATCGGACACATTGATGGCGACTATCCCGAACCGTCAAGCCAGAACTTGCGCATACATGGCTGCCGCAGGCGCTCCCGGCGCAGATATCGCGCCTCATTATAACAGTCTGTTCGACCTGTCAATGATCAAAGGCGACGTTGAAAACGGCGTTGTTTCAGTAAGCGCTTCAGTAGGCGCGATCAATGAAATCAAGAGCGCTAAGGAAATCGTAGACGATATAGCCAGGGGCTTTGGCGCTTAATTACTGTACCTCTGCACAGAAAAACCCGCAGCATGCAATCGTTCAAACATGCTGCGGGTTTCTGTATTTACTTTTTATACTAAGTTTTCACTCTCCCTGTCCTTTTCGAAGTGTGAAATCCATCTGCAGACGCCGCCTATGCCTGCCTCCTCCGCAGAATAATAATCATCTGCAATGATGCTGCGAAGAACGTCCGCCTCATATTTCCAGTCCCATGAGGATCACTTCATCCTCCCGGCCGAATCCGTGCCGTTTGTAAAACTCAGGAAGAAAGCCCTCGTTTGCCGTGATCAGATGGATCCCGACGATGCCGCGCGCCTTCATATCTTCAATACACCTCTCCAGCAGCACCTTTGCAATTCCTTTTCCCTGATAAGCCGGATCCACGGCCAGATCATTGATCTCAAAAGTCCTGCCATAGTGAAACAGCATGGAAGATCCGAGCAAAAAGCCAACGACTACGCCATCCTCCACGTATTCCAACCCGTAAGACTGCTTCATCTCCAGAATTTCCTTCACATGGATCACCGCATCTTCCGTTTTCCACGGATCATTCCACGGTTCGCCGGAAAACGCCTCCGCATAAATTTTCCCGTATCTGTCTGCATGCTCCATCGTACAAGGTCTTATTTTACCCATTTTCACTCCTTTAATAAATACTTCGAAAATCACAGCTCTCTGGATTATCATTATATATGCCGATCTCCCGAAAAAAAGATCAGATGATCGTCCTTCGTTTACATTCAGTCTAACTTCTTCAGATACCGGGCCGGAACATTCTTCGTCAGCCATATGTGATTTGCAGAAAGGAAAAACTGAAAACCATCTTTCGTCATTTCCCTGCAATTTATTTCATATATGACCGGCCTGCCATGCCGGCCGCCCACTTTCCGCGCAGTTTCAGTGTCCGGAGACAAATGCACATACAAGCGGCTCTTAGGTATCAGCCCCTGCACGTCAATCGAATCGACATACTTCTCGCCTGTTCCATGCCAGAGAATGTCCGGCGGAGTCTTCTCCTCCAGTTCCACATCAACCGAAATGGAATGCCCCTGATTCGCCCGGATCAGCGTATGATCCCCATTGAATGAATACCGCTGCTTTTCATCCGTACGGACGATCTCCTCCAGCATTTCCATGTCAAGAGCATGTCCGTCTGTACTGTTTATTCCGTCGATCAGTTCCTGAACATCCGCCCAACCATGCTCGTCCAGTGAGACGCCGATCGTCTCCGGCCTGTGGCGCAGGATCAGGGAAATAAATTTACTCGTATTCTTCATTCGTTTATCTGATTTAGCGTTCCTCATCTATCTCCTTCGCCTTTAAATTCATCTGTCTTCAAGAGATCTGATATATGGATTATCACAACACCATGTCTCCTCTAAGCGGTTCTAACCAGCAGATACTTCGCAGCTACCTCATCCAGTTGTTTTTTTATTGTTGAAAAATCTCCGCTTAAATCTAAAGTGCGAACACAAATACGGTTTCCCATTATCTGATATTCATAATC
Source organism: Eubacterium sp. UBA3720 (assembly GCA_002371335.1). Classification (GTDB taxonomy): domain Bacteria; phylum Bacillota; class Clostridia; order Lachnospirales; family Lachnospiraceae; genus DFHP01. The sequence goes on along the minus strand of DFHP01000037.1, from coordinate 19,118 downwards.
AAAGGCACCTTCATCTTCGGTCTGGGCATATAAAAGCATCCCCGACACCTTCTCGTGAGAAACACCTTTAAGCTCGTTTTCTTTTGTCTTCACGTATGTAAAAATCTGATATAAGTTATCCGTTGGTATGGAAACTTTTCCAAACTGTTCCTGCAGATTATGCTCATAATATTTCGCGTCAATGATTAATGTTCGATTCCCGCATGTAAGCGTAATATCCGTCTTCATCTTTGGAAGCATATCTCTGAAATCATCGTCTACCTGCCAGTCCATCCAGGAAGCCGCCGCCTTGACTTTTTGGTTCTTATATTCTGTGTTGTAATATTCCAAAATAAACTTTTCATATAAATGATGCATCTTCTGATCATCAAGAAAATCCATCATTTTTGTTGATCCATTCGCTTTTGTCTGAAGAAGGCCTTTAATTACAAGCTCACAGATTGACACCAGCATGCGATAACTTTGATTATTACGGTTAAAACGCATGGACCAGTTGATCGTATGAACAGCCAACGTATCTACATCCCCAAAAAATATAAGCAGCTTTTTTATTTCCTTCTTTCTTTTCGAGGATATTCTTGCCTTCAAAAGCAATTCCAATGTGGTTTTGATGATTCGGTTCATATAGGAATTCACAGAGAAATCATCATAAGTGCAAACAAGCTGCCCACGGATCATGCTCAGATCTTTTATGGAAGCTGTAACATCAATCTTTCCCCGCGGCGAAGTAAGCGGCTCTGTTTCGATAATATACTCTTTTCCGAGACCGCGCTTCAGCTGCAACGCCACACCCTTCGTCAGAATAGCTGTGCACAACTCCGCTACATTATGAAATTCTTCCGTTTCAATGCTCTTATAGCCCTGCTCATTGAGAACCCGGAAAGCGTAGGCGAGCATATAATAAACATTTTTTATCGGAATCACTTAACCGCACTCCTCAAATCCTCGATCCAGTTCTTTGCCTTGGATGCCTCGTCAAACCAATATTCTTTAAGCAACGGCGCCAGTTCAAATTCCACAATCCCGGTCAACGTCTGATCAGAAGCCTCTTTGAGTTCGCAGAAATAGCTATGCCCAATACAAAATCCTTCTCCAAGAGATTCATCATTAGCGATCTCCACATTCAAAGCTTCCACACGCTCAATCAGCTTATTGAACTTTTCACTCTCTAGTCCTTCCTGATATTGCCTGAAACCTTTCGTATTGAAACCCGGTTCCATTTCAAAAAACGCAAACCGCCTGCGAAGTGCATAATCCATCATCGCAAGGCTGCGGTCCGCCGTATTCATCATCCCGATGATATAAACATTCTTCGGGACAGAGAATTTCTCGTCTGCGTAGAGAAGCTTAAGCTCAATACCTCGTTTATCAGACTCAATCAGCATAAACAGCTCGCCAAAGATCTTACTGAGATTTCCCCGGTTGATTTCATCGATAATGAAGAAATACGGTGTATCCTCACTGTCAATCTCTGCTGATTTGCAGAAATCATAAAAAGCTCCGCGCTTCAGCTCAAATCCACCCTCTTGGGTCGGACGAAAGCCCATAATGAAATCCTCATAGGAATAACTCTGATGGAACTGTACCATCATGACCCGGGAAGGATCTTTCACACCCATAATGGAATACGCCAGTCTTTTCGCAGCAAAAGTCTTTCCAACGCCCGGCGCGCCCTGAAGAATCACGTTCTTTTTCTTTTTCACTAACGCAACAAGCGAATCGTATTTTGCTTTATCCATGAAAACTTCTTCAAGGAACATATCCGCATCGTACGGCTTAAGATCAACTTCTGCCGGCTCCTCATTATCGTCCTGAATCTCACTTTTGAAAAGAGCATTCAGTTTTTCCACATAATCTGTGTATGCAGTGATATCCGTGAGCGTCTTCATTACAGCCTGTCCCGGATGCTTCCACGCGCCTTTGTGTGTCCACTTTACCTTACGGACATTCTTATAATGTGCTCTTCCCGGATCGAACTCATAATCCGATTCGACAACTCCACGCCCAACCACAAGATGCATGCCTTTCTTCGCAAAGACGATATCCCCCGGTTTCATTTCATTTGCAAACTGCCATGTGGCGTGAGCTGCATTTTTATAAGGCTTTGAAGGATCAATCTTTTCTTTCATCGCCTGTTTCATTTCATCTTTGCTGTTAAAGACGGATAGATCGCCAATCTTATCCCAGCCGATGCCCATGATTCCAACGTTGTAGAATTCATCCCAATAAGAGGCTCCATCTCCGGGAGAATAGATCCAGTAATGAATTGTTTGGATTCCTTCGTCAGCTACAGCGGCTCCTTGGTTACCCCTCTGTGCCTCTGCCTTCTTTGCCACAGCGCGTTCCTGATTGACCTGCTCGGAATATCTCCATGCCTCAAAACTTAATTCTTTGAAGTCTTTTAGCTGGCTGGCATCACTTTGAAGATAGGTGCGCAGCTTTTCAACGATGTCGAAATATTTTACAGAAGGGATTTTCGCTTCAATTGCCGGCAACGTCTTCACAAGTTCTGCCGGCATCTTCCCGGATTCATATATATACCAGGTGTTACGCTGGTCCAGATTTAATAAAGCATTCGGAGCAATCCAGTACAGGCCCATCGTGATCTTGCTATTGCCGTTTCCCTTCCTGTTAATGCACCGGTCAAAATATTTTGATACCTGAGCGATTGTCTCTGAAGATGGATTCTTCGCATACGCCAACGCTGCGTCAAACAATTCCCAGAGATCCTGAATATCATTATCTGCACGGTCCGGGATAAAATAATAAAAGGTGGCATTCTGCGGATTCAGGACAGGGATACTATCAAAATCAGTCGGCACCGGCGCTTTCACATCAAATAGGCCCGCAATCGCCTTCAGAATAGAAAGGCGGTTTGCATCCGTTAGCTTTTTGTTGAAAAGGCCAAAGAACGTAAATGGATCAATATCCACTATCTGATTATCCTTTTCAAGAGTTGGCAGGTTAATGCCCGTGATCTCATATATCTTACGGACCTTTTCAATCAGCTCCGTTCTGTTCCTCTTATACTGAAGCAATTTGTCGGATAATTCTTTATAAAAATCTACCCAGTCAAATTGGTTTGATTCACTCATGCTATTCCCTCCAAAGTCAGTCTCTTTTATTCATAGTAATGACCTTTTCTTAAACCATTTCTTAACCCAATTCTCAAACCAATATTCTTTTTTCTTGACTGGGTTAAGCTCAAATTGCTTGTATTTCCGGGATTCTGGAAATATTTCGTCAAACCATCTTAACCCAGTTTTTTATATGCTTATACCAGTTTTATCCTTTAACCAGGATCCAATGTGAGGTCTGTCTGTTATCGGAATCCGTTGTAATAATGCCTTGCCTCTTCAACGCTGTCAGAAGAGTAAGTATTTTTCTCTCTTTCTGTTTTTCTGACAGTCCATCCGGAAATTTATCTAATAGAAGCTTTCTGAAATCTGCCTTGTTTGCCTGTCCAAAGTTCTGCAGATAATCAACGATCATATCTTGATAATACTTATTATCAAATCCTTAATGTTTTATATAGTCAGCCTTCTCTTCCGTTGTCTTTGCCAAAGGTGCTGCTAAATACAGATTGGTAACTCTTCCTTCGACAAGGTGGTCTTTGCGCAAGTGCGCTGCCGCCTCTTTACTGACCCGTTTACCCTTTTGAACCTGATCCAGCAGATAAACCGTTGCCAAATCCAGATTTTCATTGTCGTAAAGCAGATCCTTGAATTTGTCGTTGATCTCTTTTCCGTAGATGCACACTTCGACCTTATTTTGTTAAGACAGGTCGTAATCCGGCAGAGGGAAAAACTTCTCTCTTTGGATTGTAAATACTCTGCGGATGCCGGTGGCCTCAGAATCTATCATTTTGAACATCACCATACTCTCAGCAAGAAGCTGGTTTCGATAGAACGGTGATGTATAACTCGGCCTAAGAATCGGTTCTACGCTTCCGGGAATAAATGTACCCGGATTTGTTATGATCAGTTTATCCTCAAACTCGTTCACATAGATTCTGCCTCCAATACTGTAATCAGAATGTGCGATACAGTTATATATTCTATGTGAAAAAACAATAAATGTCAAATTCATGGTGTCGCTCTCTGACGACATACGAAAGCAACGCTCTTCACTATTATTTTTTTCTTTTCAGAACAATCCAATTGTCGCATCTATAAGATTGGTAAAGCTCCGCTGTCCCTGGCTCTTGGATTCGGAGAGGTGACCATCCCGAGATATCTGGAAGGTCAGATACCCTCTAAAGAGTATTCGGATGTTGTGAGGGCTGCATTGGCATCTCCCGCATATATGAAGCGGAAACTCATGGAAAACCGGAATAAGCTGACAGATGCGGCATATAGAAAGGCAATGGCGGCAGCTGACAGCATAGAGAGTCTGTTTTCGGTATCGGAAAAGATGCTCAGAATGATTGCCTATGTATTTGAAAAGCTGGAAGAGATAACGCCGTTGATGCTGCAGAAGCTTCTTTATTTCATCCAGGGTGTGTATTCCGCATTGTATGGGAAGCCGCTCTTTGAAGAAGACTGCAGGGCATGGGTACATGGCCCGGTATACCCGGAAGTGTATGAACTGTTCCGGGATTTCAAATACAATCCTATCGACGATGCGCGGTTTGCGCTCCTTGAAGGAACGGCGGATGCACTGACCGAGGAAGAGAAGGGAATGATCGATCTTGTGGTAAATACATTCGGCATGTATGGTGGAAAAGTGCTGGAGCGGATCACGCACAATGAGGCACCATGGAAGGAAGCCAGGAAAGGATACGGCGACAGCATCCCGTCGAACGAACTTCTGCCGAAAGACCGTATCATGAGATACTATGTGGCCATAAACCAAAAATATGGGATAGGAACAGAAGATGGTCTTAAGACCTATATTCATGACATGCTGGATAAAGCATCATAAATTTTGTTTTACCCAAATTAAGCGCCTGCGGCATTCTATTCTGCCACAGGCGCTCTGCACTCATTTATTCTTTTTGCAAAAACTTCCCACTTCATGATGAAGGTTCAGTCGTCATCATGAAAAATAACTTCGTAAAGGTTTTGTTTCTTACTTTATAACCCGAAAATCGTATACCGGAAATCTCACTTGATCTCTTCAAACATATCCTTGCTTACGCCGCAGACGGGGCAGCACCAGTCTTCCGGAAGATCTTCAAAGGCCGTGCCGGGAGCGATCCCGCCATCCGGATCTCCTTTTTCCGGATCATAGATATATCCGCACGGACCGCACTGATACTTTGCGGCCTTGCCTTTCAAGGATGTCTCTTCACCGGGTGCAGCCTCAGTCTTTCCGATCAGGGCTGTCACAAGCGCCGGAATACCCGCAAAGTCACTTTCCTCCGGATTCCACTGTGAGCGGATATTTTCATCGATCACATCGAATCCCGCGCCCCTTAAGAGTTCCTGCAGGACCTTGACCGATTCTCCGCTCCAGCCGTAGCATCCGAAGGCCGCTGCCTTTTTATTTCGGAACTTCAGCTGTTTCAGGAATTCCATCCATCCTGCCACGCTGGAAAGGATACTATTGCTGACCGTGGGCGATCCGACGGCGATAGCCTTGGACTTAAATACCTCTGTCATGATCTCGTTCTTATCCGCTTTTGCGATATTGAACACTTTGACAACGGTATCCGGACTCTGGCGGTGTATCTCTTCTGCTATCTTATGCGCGATCTTCGTGGTGCCTTCCCACATGGTATCATATGCGATCGTAACCTGATCCTCCTGATATGCGTCTGCCCATGCGGCGTATTTCTCTACGATCTGGAGCGGGTTTTCACGCCAGATGGCGCCATGAGACGGCGCGATCATATCGAAAGTCAGGTTAAATCCGGCGATTTCCGTCAGTTTTTTTGTCAAAATCGCCGCGAAGGGATTCAGGATATTGGCGAAGTATTTCATCGCTTCCTTATTCAGCAGGCACTGATCCGCCTTATCGTTGAACAATTCTTCTACGGCGTAGTGCTGGCCGAAAGCATCATTGGAAAACAGGATATTATCGCCCGTCATGAACGTGGCCATGGAATCCGGCCAGTGAAGCATCCGCATTTCTACGAACACCAGCTTCTTACCGTTTCCGATGTCTACGCTGTCGCCGGTCTTTACTACCTTAAAATTCCAGCCGCGTCTGCCGTACTGCCCTTCAATGCTTTTTACTGCGTTCGCGGTGCAGTATATAGGCGTTTCCGGGATCTCATCCATCAGCGCCGTAAGCGATCCGGAATGATCGCACTCTCCGTGATTGGCTACGATAAAATCTATTTTTTTCAGATCGATCTCTTTTTTCAGGTTTTCCACGAAATCAAATCGATGCGGCGTCCATACCGTATCGATCAGCACTGTTTTTTCTTCCTCGATCAGGTAGGCGTTCTGGCTGGAACCGTTCATGATGGAATAATCATCGCCGTGAAAGCTTTCCAGTTCCCAGTCTATATATCCGACCCAGCTTACGTTTCCTTTTACGTGTTTCCTCAAGGTTATCCCTCCTTCGCTTCGATGTTTCGGCCGTGCTAAACGCGCTTCGTTCGTTTAGCACGGCCTGTCTCCTTATGCCTCTTCAATTGCTCCGACAGGGCATCCGTCTTTTGCCTCGGCAGCGCTGTCCAATGCTTCCTCCGGTACATCCGCATCAATAGCCGCTGCAACGCCCGCGTCTGTCATCGAGAATACCTCCGGGCATGTTCCCTCGCAAAGTCCGCATCCGATACATCCATCATTTACTACATACTTCATAACCCTTTCCTCGCTTTCTTTATTTTCGGCAATTGCGAAACGCCCCGCACAAAGGACTTTGTGAACAAAGTCCGCAAGCGGACTTCAACTCCCCAGCCCCTCAAAATTCCTGTTCAAATGGTTTTCGCAATTTCCTGCCTCGTTACTCCAGCGTCAGGAGCAGCGCCATCTTAAACTTCTTCTCTGCCCTTACCAGGTGGAGTCCGCCTTTGGCAAAGTGGAAGTTTTCGCCTGCCCGGATCGTATGTTCCTTTCCCTCGTAACCGATCACGGCCTCGCCCTCCAGGGCAAAGATCAGCGCTTCGCCCGGCGCCGCATGCTCTGACAGTCCTGTTCCTTCATCGAACGCCATCACGACAAACTTCATTTTGTCATTATGTACGACGTCCATATTTACGATCTTTCCTTCCTGATACGGAATAAGCTCCGCCAGTTTGAAAACATCTCCTGCTTTTACTGCTTCGTTCATAATATCTTCCTTTCTGATCGCTATCTCTGTGTATACGACTCCGGTACCGGTCTTCATGCCGGCCGGCGTATCTGTCTCTGTCAGGACAGACTCACCTGCTGCAAGTGTTTTTTCACTGCCATTTGTCCCATATACTGTCAGGCTGCCTTCGGATACGATCAACAGCTTATGATACGGATAGATCTCCGCGCTGATATCTGTATTTTTTGCCAGAGAGAATACAGATATGTAATTTTTCCCTCCGCTTATTTCTTTCGATACAGTACAGCCCGGTACCGGAGGATTATCTTCCGCGATTGAAAACACCTCGCCGACTTTTTCCTTCATCGCTTACCTGCCTCTCCTTTACTGTACTTTTACGTCCGGATTCTTTTCACCGAATTTTTCCTTCAGCGTCTCACAGATCTCGCTGCGTTCTTTACCCTGTTTTTCCATGTTTTTTATGGTCTTATACGCCGCAAACAGTGTGGACGGTCCTATCTCTGAACTGAAATAGCCGATTCCCTGATTCCATGCCAGAAGCTCAAATACATCGTCCAGCGCCGCGCTGTCCAGGCCGTGAATATAAGCTTTCACAAGTTCTCTGGCCGCCTGACGCATTCTGCCTGCACCGACCGCATTTGTGAGCGACAAGAGAAGCCGCATTTCATACGGCAGATGTCTCTTCTCATCGTTCCAGGTGAGATCCCAGAACTCCACCGCAACTTTTCCAAGGCCTTCATCGATCAGCGGCATATTTGTAAGCGCCGCAGGTCTCATCGGAATATCCTTCTCGCTCTGTTTCTGCTCTGTACGATAGAAATATGCGTGAAACTCAGCATCTCCTTTCTGCTCGGTGTGGTGCTCATAGCCCAGGTCCTCCATTACTTCATACAAAGGGATCGGGTCAAAACTCTGGATCACTTCCATTCCGGCACCGACCGGCAGGCCCATCGCCTGCTTCTTAAGTCCCGGGAAGAAATTCCCCTGAACGCCGCGTACATCGATTTTCTTAAAATTCTCTGTATTCCAGTCTTTAAATGCCATATTTTTCATCCTCGCTTTCCGGGTGTGTGTCTTTTGTCTTTCTGAGGTTAGTATATACATACTCTCTGCATAAATCTGTATCCCCAGATACACAATTAACATTTTTTTCGTGTATAATATAATTCAAGGCTCGCTCGCGAGACTTGGCGCGGGATTCGGGTCAGCTTCAGCTGACATCTTCCAAACCGAATCCCTGCGCATCCTCGCGGAGCGTTTATCTCAGTGGGAGATTGGCCCCCACTGAGACGAGCTTGTCATAACCCGACACTTAAGAAGTGGGGGGCTTCTCACACTGAGATAAATGCATTCGGCAATTGCGAAGCAGTAAGGCATAGAAGTTCTTTGCGCGGAAGCCGGTTGAACGTCACACAATTTCTGACCGCATGTCTTCACAATTACCCGGGTGCAAAAAAGGAGATTTTTTCATGGATTATACGATTTTGGAACGGAGCACCCTGTTTCGCGGAGTCTCTTCAAGGGATCTTCGGTCTTTTCTGGAGTCAGCTCCGCATCATATACAGTGCTACGATAAAGATGAGACTATTTTTCATTTGATGGAAAACGCGGACCGTATCGGGATCATTCTGGAAGGGCGGGTGGAAGCGCAAAAGCTTTTTCCAAACGGGAGCCATGTAAATGTATCCATCCGCAATCCCGGAGATCTGATCGGTCCCGCGGCTGTTTTTTCGACCAGTCACAGATATCCCTGTGATGTGACCGCTGTCGAACCGGTCACTCTGATGATGTTTCGCAAGGAAGATCTGCTGAAACTTATGCAGAAAGATATTCGTATCATGGAAAATCTGATCACGGAGATCGCTTCCGCCACCTATTTGCTTCAGCAGAGGCTGGAGTTACTCTCCTATAGCGGGATCGCGCAAAAAGCAGCGTTCTTTCTCCTGCTGCGCCAAAGAGAGACGGGAAGCAGCACGATTCAGATCCCGGATTCCATGACCAGATGGGCGTCCATAATGAACGTATCCCGGACGTCACTTCACCGGGAAATAAAAAAGCTGGAGAGTCAGGGTATCATTCAGTGCTCCTCTCATAAGATCAGGATCCTGGATGATACCGCTCTTCAGCAAACTCTGGAAGGCTGAGGCCTTCCGATCAGAGGCAGTGTTTTTATTTTCTGGCAAGTACTGTAAGCCACGGTTTCTTTTTATGATGATCTGCTTTTACTTTCGAGAATCCGGCCTCTTTTAAAGCTGACTCTATCTCTTCTGCTGTGTGATTCTTCATTCCATCTATGATCTTCTCGAACTTCAGACTTGCAGGGTCAGTTCCGTCGGATTCATTGCAGATCAGGAAATATCCGCCCGGTTTCAGCACCTTCGCCACCTGTGAAAAACACTGTACAAGTCCGGGCCAGAAATAGATGGTCTCGAAAGCTGTCGCCAGATCATAAGCTTCCGCCTCCAGATTCAGCGCGGAAACATCTCCCTGCTGCACATCGCACCTTCCGGCTGCGATCATTTCCTGATTATATTTCCTCGCATTCTCCACCGACAGTTCGGAGTAGTCGATTGCTGTGACATGAGCCTTCTCATATTTTTTCAGCAGCTCTCCGGCGTTCCTTCCGCCGCCGCACCCAAGGTCAACGATATTCGCCGGATCCGCTTTCCGCAGGTGATCCATTCCCCAGTCTGCCATCTTTGCATGCCCGTGATTCATTCCCTTCAGCATCATTTTTCCCAGAAAACCCTCCGGCTTGCGCGTCTGGCTCACATAATCCTTGAATAATCCCATTTATCAAGCTCCTTCCTTATACGCATTTCTTTTCTTTCCGCTTAGCATCATTGTCAGCCGCAATTCATTCAAGTCTCGCTTGCGAGACTTGGCGCGGGATTCGGGTCAGCTTCAGCTGACACCTTCCAAACCGAATCCCTGTGCATCCTGACAGAGCGCTTATCTCAGCGGAAGATTGAATCCCCACTGAGATGAGCCTGTCATAACCCGCCACTTAAGAAGCCGGGGTCTTCTCACACTGAAATAAGCAACGTCAAAGCGGCTCCAATTCAAAATCGGTTGAAAGTTTCTTATTAAATTACATCAAAAAGTTAGAGCGAACTAACTCTTTGCGTTTATTATAACCCTGACGATGTGATTTTTCAACGGTTTCAATTCGTCAGGGCTTTTTCGGATTTGAATACGGCGGATACTATCGGGATGCTTTTTATTGTTTGTAGATGGAACTTCTATGACCAACCTCTACAACTATGATCACCAGTTCTTTATCTCTGATATCTGCAAGGATACGATAGTTGCCACCTCCTTTGTAATACAACCGTATTACGAAAGGGGGGCGTTTTGTCAATACTAATCATAATGATATAGATTTCATAATCGTGATCGAATTCCCCACACAGAAACAAACGCAGATTATTCATGTAATATGTATTCTGCCATTGAAGCATAAATCTGCCTGATCACTCCCGGAGATTCCATATATACAAATCCTTTTGAATCCTGCCAGATAACAATACTGTCAATATTCGTATCCTCCAGGACATACCAGTCATCAGGGATTGCTTTTACATGGGGCAGCTTTCTTTTCTCTAACGTGACAGCCACGACATCGCAGCGGGGGATCATCCCAATTCCCGTCAACTCATGCCCGTTAACAAAAGCCAGTCCGAACACTTGAAGATACCTCAGATAGTCCTTGGCAAAAACGAGACCAAGGGATTTCGATGCTGCGTCTATCTGTTCCCCGGATGCGCCTTTTCCCGCCGTGAAATCATCACTTGTTCTCAGAACGTCAATAATGTTTTTCATATGCTCACCCTGCCATTTTTGCAAAATCCATCCAGAACTGCTTTCTTGTCGCGTTAAAAGCCTGCCGATCGATTTCAGATTCCTTTCCAAAGATATTCAGTATAACGGAATTTCCCTGGTGTTCAGCTTCCTTCAGAACAGCCAGCGTTCCATTTGTGTTTTGATTAACGTGATGCAGCTGATAAGCCATCTCTTTTCCGCTTGAAACATCAATGTATCTTGGCGCATAGCCTTTCGACATAGCCTGAAGATTGGTCATCGTTTCTCCGTTTGGGAAAGTGGTTTTATAATTAAGATCTATATCTCTTATCAATGCCGATTTTCCGCCGATCTGTGATGCTTTAAGCCCGGCCTCTTTATAAACATTATATTCATCAACTGATTTGAATTCCTTTATTACATCAAGAGGATACCCGGATTCTTTCTGGATGGCAGCCGCTTCATTCATGGTCAGTCCGTTAAGTGTGGCTCCGTGAAGCGCGGCAGCCTCAGAAGCGCCGCCCAGCACAGCTCCGGAAACGGCACCCCATTTGAACCCTTCACTGCCTGCAGCTAATCCTGCTTTAAAGGCTGCTTCCGGATCATTCGTCTGATACCCGGTCGTTATCGCAGCGGCCGTCCCTCCGATCGCCGCAGATGAAAGCGCAAACGTCGTTCCTGTTTTTGCCGCTGCCGCAAAAACCATGCTGACTGCCGGAGCGCCGGCGCCTGCAGTCAATACAGAGACCGTCACGCAAAGGAGAATAACGCCTCCCCCTATGGCCACGTTTTTAATGATCCTCTCCGTTGAATCATCATAGACCGTCTCCATTTTCTTTACAGTAGTTTTTCCGTTATCATCAAGGGTAAAAACGTACCTGTCTCCCTGAAACTGCTGATCCAGTTCCTCAAGCGTATATCCGAAAAAAATGTCTGCCTGAGAATTATAAGTTAATTCCTCAAGATACTCCTGTGATATATATCTTGCTTCAACGTTTTCCACGAAATATTCATCGCTGTCTAACGTCTGAACCAGACTGGCATATACATTGTTTTCCACATAGCTCAGCAGCTCAGTATCGTCCAGTCCGGAAAAATCCGGTTCTATCTCTTTTATTTCCATTATCTCAGCGGAAACGGCAGATGAGATTTCCTCTAAATCTTTATTATTCTCCGCACTATTTTCCGCTGATGCGGCTTCCTCCTCTGAAATGGATGATATTGCCCGCGATCCTGCCGATTCAGACGATGCTTTCTCCGCCGATGAAGCAGAGGACGTTACCCGAGGGCCTGCCGATTCAGACGATGATTTCTCCGTCGATGAAGCAGAGGAACAGCCGGATACGATCATCACGGCACACAGAATGAAAGCTAAAACTTTTTTCATATTGATACGCCCTCCTTACTTCTTCCGGCGGCCCCTGAAGAAAAATACGCCTGCAGCAACTGCCAGAACAACTGCCGCTGCCGGAATCATCGGCAGACCGGCATTTTTTTCAGCTTGTTCTTCCGTAACGGTTTCCGGTGTTTCTTCATTCGTTTCCGATTCCGCGATTGCTGCCGGTTCTTTGTTTACTTCTTCCTCACCTGCCTTTTTTTCTTCTCCGGACTCTGTTTCGGGGCCTGCCTGCCTGATGGTTCCGTCGTCTTCAATCGTTGCACCTGCCGCCACTTTTTCCTTGATTTCTGAAATGGGTATGTTATTAACCATATACGCTTTGAGAATGTTATCCGTTCCGACATATATACGTTTTATGGTCGGATCTACATTCTCAAGGTCCCTGTTTGTAATCGTCAGTGTGTATACGCCTTCTTCGGTAAACTCATCTCCATCCGACGCCACGCTGTTAAAGCGGGTGTCTTGTGTCAGTCCGTCAAATCCGTCTTTTAATATTTCACGTTTTACAGTGACCCGCAGGTACCTGGAATTGGCGAAATCAAGCCTGAAACCGTTTTCTGTGATAGCTCCGCTGGACAGCTCCGATCCATTCTCCTTATCGAAAAGGAATATCATACTGTTTCCGTTCCTTACCGAAAACTTGAAAGAAATCCTGTACTTTGCGGTCTCAGGGAGAATGGATTTCCCGAATATCTTAGTCTTGTCAAATTTTACGGTATAGTCTAACGCTGCTTCATAATCACCTTCTTCGAGCAGATCTACTTTCGTAACCGCATCCGTTGATGCGCTGGCCTCCAGGTAGTTGGTATAAATCTGCGGTTTTTCTTTCGTATTATCCGGATTGGTCTTTCTGATGATCAGCGCTCCCCGTCCGAAATCGGTTGTTTCATTTACTCCTCCCGGAACTCCGAATTCCGAGTCCGATCCCTCTGTGTCCGGAATCACCTTGATCGCACTGTTCTCATAGCATTTATCAATATTCTGCTGCAGCTCAAACCACAGGCTTAATCTGTCCCCATTATTCTTCAGAAAGATAGGATTACCATCTGTATCATCTTCATAATCAGTAAATCCGCCTACAAAGAACTGCCCTATGTCCCATCCAAAATGCGGATCATCATTGTTCATTATGGCAGATCCGGCATAGCCCTCGCTTTTAGTACGGACCTTTGATCCCAGGTTGCGCCTGTTGTTATTCTCCGGGACAGTAATATCCATCGCGGTCTCATCGTATGCATAAAAGCAATATGCTTCCAGCGTTTTCATATATTCATGTTTTTCGAATTTCGGCGGGAATTTCTGCGCCTTTTGTGTCCTGATCCCGGTCTTATACGCTACAAGCACTCTGTAATAACACCCGTTCACCATCTGGACATCCGTTGTGGTATAAAATTCTTTCAGTCCTTCAGGTTCATCTTTGAATATATTCGTATAAGTCTCGCCCGGAACATTAAACCAGATCTGACCATCTTTTGAAGTCTGAACGATCAACGCGCCCATTTCGACGCCGGAATCCAGTTTTACGCCGTTAACATTTTTACTTTTATCATATATCAGATGTTCTTCATCTTCCGGCGCAGTCAGCAAATGATCATCATACACATATGAAAATTTCAGTGTTCCTCCGCTGACAGAGTATGCCGGCATTCCGTTTTTTTTCGTAACGGTACTGATTCTGCCTGCAATGCTGAATTGCCCTCCGGGTTCTGCGCCGGAAACGGCAGACGAAGATTTATCAGCAGAAGAAATTTCGTAACTGCCCTTCCCCTCATACTGATAGACATCAGCTGTGACATATTCCGTTTTGCTTTCAGTCTTCTCCGATTTACTTTCAGTATTTTCCGTTGTACTTTCAGTATTTTCCGTTGTACTTTCAGTGTTCTCCACCGCAAATACCGTCCGGCAATTAAACAAAAACAAACAGCTTATCAGGACTGTCACCATAATTGTCATATAAACAGACCTGAACATCCCTCTGAATTTGAGCATCTTTTGTTCCCCTTCCGCAGACGCGTCCCCAACGCGAATCACAGTATACTTATCCATTGTAATCTCTTTTTATATGCGGTAATCACTGCTGATCTGATTTTCTGTCACAGATCACAGGTGGATTCATGAACATACAAATTGGTAATTCCTGACCAAAACTTCCAGCATGTTATTTCTGAACAGTTTAATCATGAAGTGAGAAGTTTTTATTCTCTATTAAAATAATATTATATGGGATACAAAAAACAATGTCAATTTCATGGTGTCGTTAATGAGCGACATGTTTATAGTTTCTTTCTATTTCAATCGCGATCTCTGATCGCGCGCGAGCTGCGCGACGCACTTGTGCGTCTTCCTCTGCGCAGCTCTGCGATCCGCCGGAGGCTCAACTCAGACGGGGGATCGAAACCCTCCACTGAGTCATATCTGAATCAATACCCACCGCCTATAGGGGATCCCCATCTGAGTTGACACCGTCTCCCGGCGGGGATACAATACATTCAAATAAATGTCTTGCAGGCAGCGGTACTAATGAATTTTCAGCGTTTACACTTGAAAATTCAAAGTGCCGGCCGCAAGCCAAAACCTTTACGATGTTATTTTTCATGATGGCGACTGACCTTCATTATGAAGTGGGAAATTCAAGATTCAACAAATACAAATGGGGTGCTTACTATGTTTGAAAAGAAAACAGATATTTTTAAGAAAAGAGACCGTGCCGCCTGGACGGCGATCAGAGACCTCCTGAAGAAGGAGGGGATCAAAGGCGTAAGTGCCGGCCATTATCTGCAGGAGACTGTAATGGCGGGCGGCTGCGGAGCCAAGCTGGACCCCAGAGATTTCGGTGGAAAAGGAAAGATCGACAGGGATATTTACTATATCCGCGTTAAGAGCAAAGATGTGGAGCGGGTGCAGGAGATCCTCAGGCAGAACGGGATCGTCGCCGGTATCGATGAGGATCTTCTGACGGACGCCGCAAAGAAAAAGCGTCATTCCTATATCTGAGGAGTCATCTCCTGCAAAGTCATCCGGATCAGTTCCGCCGCACCGTCTGCGATGCGGTTCAGCTTCCGGATGCGTACATATTCTTTTCCGTAGATCTGCTGCACGTTTTCCAGATGTGAGGCAGAACCAAAGAAGACTGCGGCAGTGCGGATCCCGGCTTTCCGGAGATCATGCACTGCTTTTTCTGTATCCGAAGCGGCAATGACGCCTTCGTATTCCTTTACGATCCGGCCGGAAGGATCCATGACCGCGGGTATGTCGTCATTGGGGCTGGCGTCTGTAAGGACGATCAGCAGCCGTTCCTTTTCTTTTTCGTCTTCGGTGATCAGAGAACGTACAGCCCGGAAGGCAAGTCCGTCCCTGTTCCAGCCGCCTGAAAAGAATCGCAGAATGTTATCGGAGCCGTTCCGGTCGGCACGTTTCAGCCTCTCCAGAATGGTAATTCCTCTGAAGGTCCGGAATGTTATGACCCGGACCGGTACGTGGATCTTCTCCAGACTCTTTGCGATAATGTATGCTTCGGAGGCAATGATCTCCTGCACATTCAGCCTGGACATGGAGGCGTCCAGAAGGAGGGTGACCTCTACGTTTCTTTCGGTCAGCGTTCCCTCGCGGGCAAAAACAGATGGGTCCCGGAAAACCGCGAGACGATATGACTTTTCTGTTATAAGGCTTCCGGTCCGGCCTGTTTCCGGCATCCTGCGAAAATATTCCTCGAAAAGCAGATCCAGACGGGCAGAAAGCTCCCGTATGCTTTCGTTGATCAGAAGAGAATTCTCCGAAACAAATCTGCGGTTGATCTTTTCCTGCTCCTTCGCCCGTTTCAGGATCCCGCGAAGCTCAGACGTCCGCATTGCCTTGCCTGTACCGGTATCAGGATCGGATTCTTTCCTGATTCCGTCTGTAATATGAAGCCTGCAGGCAGCATGAATATCCGTGCAGCAGTCCGCCTCCAGCGCTTTCATCTCCCCCTCAGAATAGGCGGGTCCGCCAAAGGCTGCCTGTATAAATTCCTGATCCGAAGCCGTCGGAAGATGAATCTTCCGGTTTCCTGTGTGGCTCAGGCGAACATTGGTATCCAGATCTCCCATCCCGTCGCCGGTCCGCAGAAACAGCTTCTGCCTGTGAGCGCGGCCTGAACGCCCGGCCAGAGGAAGACCTGAAAGGATGCCCTTTCTCTCTCTGCGCGCCTTCAACTTTGTGATATCAGTCCGGAAATGCTCCTGAAGAATGGCGTTCATCACCTGCACGATCCCGTCTGCGTCCAGACAGCCGGAGAACCGCAGTCTTTCAGCCAGAGCGCGGCTCCTCTTTCCGCAGGAATAGTCCCGCCCGGACACTTCCGACCAGCGGATCATCTGCTGGTCATACACAGTCATGCTCTGCATCTCCATCTGCTGACGCGACATATTGCTCACGGATCGGAAGTAAGATTTCGCCTTCTCCCTGCGCAGTTCCTCCAGGACCGGACGTTCACTGATCTCCTTCTCATAAACGCAGTTTTCAATTCCCAGCCAGAAAAGATCGTCAAACTCCTCCGCTCTCCTGCTTGCAGAATACCGGAGAACAAAGCCGACGATCACGTCCATATCCAGCCACTTATAGGCAAGTCCGATAATGAGATTGTAATACATATCCGGGCTGCCATCCGGCGCAAACGCCAGAAAGGAAGGTTCGAAGTCATACCTTCCCGCAGCATTCCATATGTAGTTCCTGGCCCTCCGCTCATTTCCCGAATATTGTCTTTTTATCATGTTCTGCCTGCCTTGTATTATTATTCAAGTCTCGCTTCCCGCTTCATGCTGAAAGGGATGTTGGAAATGACATGTGGGAAGTTTCAGTTACTTCCCGAAAACAACGTTCCCATCCATATCTGCCGGGATCCTGCTTCCGATGCAGTCCCGGATCAGGGTCTGTTCATATAAGTCAAAAGTTTTGTTCACGATCGTCATCTCCAGAGCCTGCCCGGAGGAAAGTCCCTGCCGGATCAGTTCCAAAGCGTCCAGCATGCCCCGCATATCCACTGCCCGGTCTGAGATCTCTGACTTCTCTGCCTTCCTCGTCAGCTCTCCGAAAAGCTTCACGAACTGACCCGCGATCTTTTCATTGATATCCGGGAATCTTCCGCGCAGAAGACGAAGCATGTTTTCCTCCGTGATCTGCAGCATGGAAATAATGGCAAAACGGGAACTCAGCGCTTCGTTCAGATCACGGGTTCCGGCGTATCCGTAGTTCATGGTGGCGATAAAACGGGATGCGGGCGCTACATGGATCAAATCATAACCCGCCACATCGATGACTCTTCTGTGATCGAGAGCCGCATGGAGAACCGCCAGCGACTCGTTCCTTGCCATATTTATCTCATCCAGCACACAGAAGCCGCTGTTTTCTGCGCTCATGCATACCGGCCCTTTCCGGAAAGATACTCTCTCTCCGTCGAAGGTATCTGTTCCGATCAGCCCCGCTGCATCCGTATTGATATGGAAAGATACATTCCATACAGGACGTCCGAAAAGCGCTGCCAGATTCTCACAAAGAAGGTTCTTTCCCGTTGCCTTCGGTCCGGCCAAAAGAAGATTTCTCCCCGACAGAAGAACAGCTATCGCCTCCTCCCAGACCGTTTTTCCGTAATATATGGGCGGATCCTTCGGGATTCTGTCCTCAAACGCAGGGTCTGCCGGGAATTCTTCCCGGAACTTCCTGACCCCTGCCAGAAGATCCCTGTTAACGCCTTCTTTTTCCAGTAACTCGATCAATTCCTTCATACTAATCTCCATTCCGCCGCCTGTGGCTGTCGTCACAACCAGCTATGAAAGACTTTTTTCACATTACTCTCCTGCTGTTCCAGGCAATTGCCTTCCCCCTTTTACCAGGGAAGGGCGTCCTCATAGCCGCACTCCAGGAAAAGCGGCTTGATGGCTGCCACCTCGTCATGCTCCTCCTGCGAAACCCTGACGCTGGAGTTCAGGGCTTTGAGGTCCTCCTTGACAACCTTCAGCGCCTCTTCCATACTTTCGGCTCTTCCCATCCGGATCGCCTTTTGCATTCTCCGGATCACAATGGGATCCGCATACTGGGCGGGAAGGAAGAAATCCTTTTTTGCCGAAAGGCACTCCCGCGCTGCGCGGACTGCCTCTTTCCAGTAAGCATCGGCTGCAGAAGATGTATTTCCGCCAAAGGGCAGTATCCCGGAAGCTGCCGCATAAAAAATAAACGCGGCTCCAAAAAGGATCCCCCATAGTCCATAGCTCTTCCCGGAAAAAGCAGTGTAAAGCCCCAGAACGATCCCCGCAACGCCGATAAGGGCGACCGCCCCCATGATCACGCGGGAGGACGCCGGGATATGATCGATCCTTCGTTTTTCACGGACTGCCCTGCGGAGCCGGTCTGATATTTCCGGATGCTTTTCCAGAAACGCCAGGTCTTCCTCCAGATGTGTCTTTCCGGCTGCGGCAGAGGGCGAAAGGAGCTTCTTCTCTCTTGTTTTTTCTTCCCGGATTTCGGCCATCATCCGTTCTTCCGCCTGTTTTGTATACAGATGGATCTCCGGATGATTGTCCCTGATCCATCGCATCAATGCATCCACATCCTCTTCGATCTTAAAATTGCACTGGCGTGATCTTCCGTCTTTAAGTTCCACGACCAGGTACGGGATCGCGCCAAACATGCCCCGGCCCGAAAAACCTCCGGCGCTCATGGCGATCCTTTTGTAGATGCG
>DFHP01000021.1:7465-8322 GCA_002371335.1 Eubacterium sp. UBA3720 | reverse complement strand
TTCTTGACTTTGACAGGATGATGGAGGATACTTCTTTAGAACAAAGCCCGCGAGTGGGCTTCAATTCCCCGGTTCCTCAATCCTGAGGGAAGCGAACCGGACTTTGCGCGCCGCCGCACGACAGCTTTACTGCTTTTCTTTGTGCGTCGTGTGCATACCCCGCAGGGGTTGTTTCATGGGAAACAGACGGTATCTTCCGTAAAATGAAAAATGAAAGCCCCTCTGGTTTTTGAGAGAAATGATATATTGCAAGTGAGGTAGAAAAATGAAAGAAGTCAAACGACCGAAAAAGCCCATAATATACTTTTACATTGGGGCGCTGGTTGTTTTATTCCTGATGAATGCATTTTTGTTGCCGAAGATCACTGAGCCTCAGGTGACGGAGGTCACCTACAGTACCTTCCTGAAAATGCTTAACAATGACGAGATAAAAGAAGTCGAAGTTGACAGGGAGACAGAAGTCATCACCTTCGGTGATAAAAAAGATCCGGAAAACTATTATAAGACCGGTATCATGAACGATTACAAGCTGGTCGACAGGCTGATCGATTCAGGTCTGGAGGAATTCGAATCCCCGATCATCGAGCAGGCTTCACCGATCATGACGTTTTTTGTAGGATGGGTACTGCCTATTCTGCTGGTCGTCATTATGGGACAGCTGCTTATGCGTTCGATGAACAAACGTATGGGCGGCGGAAACGCCATGAGTTTCGGCAAGAGCAATGCCAAAATATACGTCCAGTCGGAGACAGGAATAAAATTCGATGATGTGGCAGGCGAAGATGAAGCCAAGGAGATCCTCAAGGAGATAGTGGATTTCCTGCATGCCCCGGAAAAATATACTGAGATCGGAGCCA
>DFHP01000021.1:3108-7351 GCA_002371335.1 Eubacterium sp. UBA3720 | reverse complement strand
TGGCGAAAGCAGTGGCCGGTGAGGCCGACGTTCCGTTCTTCTCCATCTCGGGATCTGAATTCGTAGAGATGTTTGTAGGTATGGGTGCCGCAAAGGTGCGTGATCTGTTCAAGCAGGCAAACGACAAGGCGCCGTGTATCGTTTTTATCGACGAGATCGATACCATCGGAAAAAAGAGAGACGCATCGGGATTCTCCGGCAATGATGAAAGAGAACAGACGCTGAACCAGCTGCTGGCAGAGATGGATGGTTTTGACGGAAAGAAGGGAGTTATCATTCTCGGGGCCACGAACAGACCTGAGATCCTGGATCCCGCGCTTCTGAGGCCGGGACGTTTCGACCGCCGTATACCGGTAGAACTGCCGGATCTGATCGGCCGTGAGGAAATACTCCGGCTCCATGCGAAAAATATTCGTGTGGGCGACGACGTTGATTACGCCGCTATCGCAAAAATGGCATCCGGAGCTTCCGGAGCAGAGCTGGCAAACATGGTAAACGAGGCTGCGCTCCGCGCGGTGCGCGCAGGCAAAAAATACGTCACGCACTCAGATCTGATGGAAAGCGTCGAAATAGTCATCGCCGGATATCAGAAGAAGAACAAGATCATGACGGATAAGGAAAAGCTTATCGTTTCATATCATGAGACGGGGCACGCTCTTGTGGCAGCTCTCCAGACACATTCCGCGCCTGTTACAAAGATCACGATCATTCCGAGAACTTCAGGAGCTCTCGGCTACACCATGCAGGTGGATGAGGACGAGCATAACCTGATGAGCAGGGAAGAGCTTGTAAATAAGATCGCGACACTTACCGGCGGCCGTGTGGCAGAGTCTGTAGTATTTAAATCTATCACGACCGGCGCGTCGAACGATATCGAGCAGGCTACGAAGATCGCCAGAGCTATGATCACCAGATTCGGAATGAGCGATGAATTCGGCATGGTTGCCCTCGAGACCGTAAACAATAAATATCTCGGCGGAGATACGTCTCTGGCATGCTCGGATGAAACAGCCGGCAGGATCGACCGTATGGTAGTCGAGCTGGTACAGGAGGCGTATGATAAAGCCGAAAAGCTGCTTAGAGATAACATCGGAAAACTGCATGAGATATCCAGGTTCCTCTATGATAAGGAAACGATCACAGGGGATGAGTTCATGGAGATCCTGAATCATCAGACGGAAGAGATCGCCGAAAAGATACCTGAGGGAAAAACCGGAACCGCAGCTGCAAGAGGGGCTGAAAGTACGGTCTCTGTCAGCAGGATGACAGAGGCGTCTCATGACGCGGACGGCAGCGGAAAAAAACCTGAACAGGATGAATCCTATTTTCTGGACGAGGAAGATGGGGACGAAGAGGATATCATCGATGTAGATGTTCCGGCGGGTATTGAAAGTGAATATTCAGACAACTGAGAGTCTGACGGATCAGACTCCGGTCCCGGATAACCGAATCATCTCAGCGGGGTCTTTTCACCCTGAGATAAAAACAAAATATAAACAATTCAGAATTTAACTCCGCACCGGACCATTATTATGATAAAATAAGTTCGGATAGCATTAGTTATCAGTTATTTCTGAAACATATTGACATCAGATATCCCGCTGTCCTGACAGTGGGATATTTGATATTTTAAAGGAATCGTTTCTGTTTTCTTTGAAATAATCCCTCCGGGGGATGAAGAATAATACTCTGAAGGAGGCCATACATGGACAAACTATATGAACTGATGGATTGGGCAGAAATTGAAGCGGTCGTTTATGTGGAGGAGGATCGGCCCAGAGACATACTTAGCGCAAAAGTGACTCCGCATGGGATATTGATTCAGGGATTCTTTCCGGACCAGGAAAAGGTCAGTGTCAGAGTACTGCCGGGAAACAGACTCTATCCGATGGAGAAGGTCGATGAAGAAGGATTTTTCGCGGTTCTCCTGAAAGGCAGAAAAATCCCGAAATACGAATTTGTTCCGGGAGGAAAAAAGGACGGACAGGGATATCTTAATCCGTACGAATATCCATGTCAGATAACAGAGAAAGAAGAAATACGTTTCGGCGCCGGCAAATGGTATGACGCTTATAAAAAACTCGGAGCGCACCCCATGGTGATCGATGACGTCCAGGGAGTTTACTTTGCGGTCTGGGCGCCTAACGCCATGCGCGTATCCGTCGTGGGAGATTTTAACAACTGGGACGGACGCGTTTGCCAGATGAACCGGCTCGACTCAGGAATATTTGAGCTTTTCATACCAAATCTTGAGATCAGGAGCATATATAAATATGAATTGAAGTCAGGCAGCGGGATGGTATATCTGAAGTCAGATCCTTACGCCAACGCGTTTGAGGAGCAGCCGGGGGATGCTTCGGTGATCGTGGAGACGGACAGCTACCACTGGAGAGATTCTGAGTGGAGAGAAAAAAATAACGCCTCATCCCCTGAGGGAAGTCCAATGGCTGTATATCAGTGCAGCCTTAAGGAATGGGCTGAGAGGACCGGAGACGGGGATAACTGCAGCTACGCCGACATTGCGAAAGCACTTGCCGAATATGTGAAATCCATGGGATACACCCATGTAGAGCTTACGCCCGTGACTGAATACCCAGAGGACAGGAGTCAGGGATATGAGGTGAGCGGATATTTTGCCCCCACATCCCGTTACGGATATCCGAAGGAGTTCATGTATATGGTGGATCACCTTCACAGAAGCGGTATCGGTGTTATCATAGATTTTGTGGCTTCCTATTTTGCGTCGGGTTATTCGCTGCTGGCGGAATATGACGGCACGTGCCTGTATGAGCACCTGGATCCCAGAAAAGGAATTCACCCTGCGTACGGCACACATATTTTCAATTACGGACGACCCGAAGTGGTTTCCTTCCTGCTGTCGGCGATCCGTTTCTGGGGAGAAAAATATCACGTGGACGGCGTGAAGATCACTGATCTTGCAACCATGCTGTACCTGGATTATCACCGGGAAGAAGGACAGTGGATCCCGAATATATATGGTTCCAGTGAAAACCTTGAAGCACTGGATTTTGTCAGACAGATGAATTCCATCCTTCACAGGGATACAAATATGTTTACCGTGGCGGAGGAAATGGCGGGAGGCTGGAATGTGACAGGATCTGCAGAGGATGACGGACTTGGTTTTGATCTCAAGTGGAATCATGACTGGTCCGCGGATTTCATGAATTATATGCGGCTGGATCCGGTATACAGGGGGATACATCAGGATGAGCTAACGCTCAGTACGGTAAACGCGTTCTGTGAAAAGTACATGATCGGATTCGGTAAAGATGATGTGACAGGTCCGTCCGGACCGCTGGAGGAACAGATGCCGGGAGCGGGTCCTGATGCTGATGAAGAAGAGAACGGAAAAGCAAAAGCAGCGAATATGAGGCTTGCCTATGGCTATATGATGCTCCATCCCGGAAAGAAGCTTTTGTACAGCAGCAATTGGCAGGATGGCACTGAAGCCGTGATCATGAGGGAATATATCAGAGATCTTCTGCAGATCTATAAGAACAAGCCTGCCCTGTATCTCATGGATACAAAGGGAGAGAGCTTTGAATGGATCAGTAATCTGGACGCGGAGAGAAATCTGCTCGTGTTCCTTAGAAAAACGGACAGGAAAGAGGATATGATCCTGGCAGTCTGCAACTTCTCCAACGTGGCTTACGAAGGAGTCAGAGTGGGAGTTCCCTGTGCAGGAAAATACAAAGAAATCCTGAACAGCGACGCGAAAAAATACGGCGGCAGCGGAGTCGTTAATCCGAGGGTAAAAATCAGCAGAAAGCTTGAGGCGGACGAACGTCCCGACTCTATTATAGTAAATATACCGCCGCTTGGAATTTCAGTATTTCATGTACCGGAAGAAAAGCCAAGGACCACGAACAGAGACGTCCTTGCGGCCAGAGCCGGAAAAAAAGTTTCAGGCCGGGAAACTGCTGATGTGAAAGCAGATACTTCTCCTTCTGAACAGATAAAGGAAACCGAAAACAAAGAACCAAAGAAGAAAGCCAAAGGGTCAAAGTCCGGGGGAAGAACAGCAGGAACAGCATCCGTCCGCAAAGCAGTCGGAAACGCAGCCGGCGGCATCAGAGATAAAGCGGCGGAAGCGGCAGCGGACATCGGAGGAAAAGCGGCGGGAGCAGCCGGCGGCATCAGGGATAAAGCGGTCGGTGCAGCAACCGACATCAAAGGAAAAGCAGTCGGTGCAGCAACCGATATCGGAGAAAAGGTGACAGGC
>DFHP01000021.1:0-3091 GCA_002371335.1 Eubacterium sp. UBA3720 | reverse complement strand
AGCGGACATCGGAGGAAAAGCGGCAGGAGCAGCCGGCGGCATCAGAGATAAAGCGGCGGAAGCGGCAGCGGACATCGGAGGAAAAGCGGCGGGAGCAGCCGGCGGCATCAGAGATAAAGCGGCGGGAGCAGCCGGCGGCATCAGGGATAAAGCGGTCGGTGCAGCAACCGACATCAAAGGAAAAGCAGTCGGTGCAGCAACCGATATCAAAGGAAAAGCAGCAGGAGCGGCAGCGGATATCGGAGAAAAGGTGACAGGCAAAAAGTCATCCCCTAAAGATAAGACCAGGACCGGATCCCGGAAAAAATAAAGAAACACGACAATAACGGTGAGATTTCTCCTTTCTGCGCATGAGAGAGAAATCTCACCCGGAACGGAGAACAGAGTTTTTTACAATGATAAATATAAGTACAGATAAAGTGCAGGAATGGATCGATTCCATCGGTTTATCGGCGGCGAATTTTATCTTAAGGGTGATCTTTGCCGTCATTATATTCATGATCGTTCGGAAACTGATCGCTAAGCTGTGTTTTTTGTTAAACATGCATATGGAAAAAAGGGGTACGGATGTCTCCGTGCGATCCTTTACCATTTCGATCCTTAGTTTTGGATCTATGGCTTTTACGGTGCTTGCCATCATCGTACAGCTGAACATAGTAAAGGAGTCCTCCATAGCAGCGCTGATCGCGTCTGCGGGCGTAGGCGTCACGCTGGCGCTGCAGGGCGGACTCGCCAACCTGACAGGAGGTCTGATCCTTCTTGTACTGAAGCCTTTCCGGACCGGCGATTACGTCATCATCAAATCCGAAGATGTCGAGGGCGTCGTCGGCAAGATAGAAATGTATTACACCACGATCCTTACGATTGACAATATGACAGTGGTACTGCCGAACTCAAAGCTTATGAACAGTGCCGTGATAAACGTAACTGCGCAGAAACAGAGAAGGCTGGAGATCAAGACCGGGATCTCCTATGATTCCGATATACGTGAAGCCAAGAAGATCATAGACAGGATAATCCTGGAGGATCCACGCCTGGATTCCGCGAAGGCGGATATATTTGTGGACAGTCTGGGAGAAAGCGCTGTGATCATAGGTTTCCGGGCATGGGTAAACACAGAGAACTATCTGCAGGCAAAATGGGATATGAATGAGAGGATAAAACTTGCGTTTGATGAGGCAGGAATTTCAATTCCCTACAATCAGATGGATGTACATCTGGTGTCATAACCAAAAAACCCCTTGCAAATGCTTTTTGAGAGTGCTATACTCTTTGTGTCAATTAAATATGATAACTATACAAAAGAGTGGGCTGCGCAGTCCACTCTTTTGTATTGGCAGAGGAAGAAACAAACAGACATGCGAAAAGGATTGATGTATGAGCAGAAGAGAAGAATATGAAAAAAAATCGGAAGAACTTCTGATCCCCATCGTGGAAGAGATGGGTTTTGAGCTGGTAGATGTTGAATATGTCAATGAAGGCGGCAATTATTATCTCCGCGCGTATGTAGATAAGGAAGGCGGGATCACGATAAATGACTGTGAGGCTGTCAGCCGCGCGTTTAATGAAAAACTTGATGAAGAGGATTTCATCGAGGGAGCATACACCATGGAGATCAGCTCTCCGGGACTTGGCAGGCCTCTGAAAAAGGAAAAAGATTATGTCAGAAGCATGGGAAAAGAGCTGGAGATCCATACGTATAAACCGATCAATAAGCAGAAGGAATTTTTCGGAATTCTCAAAGCATATGATAAAAACACTGTAACCATTGAAACGGAAGATGAAGAAGAAATAACATTTCAGAAAAAGGATCTTTCTCTGATCCGTCTGGCGTTTGATTTTTAAATACGGGAGGAAAACAGGAAAAAATGAACACAGAATTACTAGATGCGTTAAATGTGCTGGAAAAAGAGAAAAACATAAGTAAGGATTCTCTTTTGGACGCCATTGAGCAGTCATTGCTGCAGGCATGCAAGAACCATTTTGGTACATCAAACAATGTGGAGGTCAATATTGACAGGGAAACATGCAACTACAGCATCTTTATAAAGAAAGAGGTAGTGGAAGAGGTCTTTGATCCTGCCATTGAGATCACGCTGGAGGATGCGCATAAATACGATGCTTCTTATGTGCTTGGTGATTTTGTCAACGTTCCCGTAGAGTCAAAGGCTTTCGGACGTATAGCCACACAGAATGCGAAAAATATCATTCTGCAGAAGATCAGGGAGGAAGAAAGACGTGTACTTTACGATGAGTACATTCAGAAAGAGCATGATATGGTGACAGGCGTTGTCCAGAGATACATGGGACAGAACGTCAGCATCAACCTCGGAAAAATGGATGCGCTCCTGACAAAGGATGAAATGATCGAGGGCGAGAAGCTTCACCCGAATGACAGGATAAAGGTCTATGTGGTCGAGGTAAGAAACAATCCGAGAGGACCGAGGATCACAGTATCCAGAACCCATCCGGAGCTGGTAAAGAGACTGTTTGAGGAGGTTGTCACAGAGGTTCATGACGGAATCATTGATATCAAGGGAATCGCCCGCGAGGCAGGATCCAGAACAAAGATGTCCGTATACAGCAAAGACCCTGATGTAGATGCAGTCGGCGCATGCGTCGGTCTTAACGGAGTCCGTGTAAACAGTATTGTAAATGAACTTCACGGAGAAAAGATCGACATCATCAACTGGAATGAGAATCCGGCGATTCTTATCGAGAACGCGCTTTCTCCCGCAAAGGTCATTTCCGTACTGGCGGATCCGGATGAGGAAGAGGCGACTGTTATCGTTCCTGATTATCAGCTGTCTCTGGCTATCGGAAAAGAAGGTCAGAATGCAAGACTGGCAGCCAGACTGACAGGATACAAGATCGATATCAAGAGTGAGACCCAGGCAAGAGAAGACGGCGATTTCGACTTCGATGAATACGATGAAGACGAATACGATGATGAGTATGAGTACGAAGAAGAGTATGAAGATGCCGCAAAGGATGAGCATGACGAGCCGGAAGCAGATGAAGCTGATCATGACGATTCCGGGGCAGACGCCGGAGAAGAGGAAGAACTCTCAGAGGAAGAGCCCGGAGAGGA
>DFHP01000163.1:2164-7353 GCA_002371335.1 Eubacterium sp. UBA3720 | reverse complement strand
AAGGGCGCGGACAAAACGATGGTCAAAGAACTGGACAAGGGACTCATCCATGCCGCGGAAAAAATAATGGAGGCGACGGGAAAAGATGTCAGCAGTATCCCCGGCGCAGGCGCGGCGGGAGCTATGGGCGCGGGAATGATTGCTTTTTTTGATTCCCGGCTCCAGCTTGGAATAGAAACGGTACTGGATACGGTTGATTTTTCGGTCAGCAGAAATTACGCCGAAGAAAACCTTAAGTATGCGGTCGATAATCTGATCAGGCTTATCGCTCACAGTGAAGCGCAATAAGGTGCGGCGGCGCGCAAAGTCCGGTTCGATCCCCTCGTGAATTGGGAAGTTTAATCAGGCTTGTATTTAAGAGTTAAGAAGACAGAGAATATAGTCGGCAGCTTTATCAATGCGGGGGGAATTAGCGATAACGCCCAGGTAGATATCTCCATCCGGATGTTCGTTTTTCAAAAGGGAACAATTATTAACACGAATGGCGTTTTCGGCACGGGTGGTTTTTTGCCCGGGAGAGATCGTTTCATCCAGAGCGATCTCTAGAGAATTATCAGACAGGATAACGCTGTTTGAGACAAGCTCAGGTTTTGTCCGTCTGTCTGAAAAAGGTTCACCTTCTATAAGACCGGACAGCTCCATAAGGTATCCCCGCCCTGAAAGAATGTCGTAAGCCTCCCTGTTCATGAATACAATGTCCATTTTCTCGGCGTCTATCGCGCCCATGATCTTTATGCCGGAGGCATAGCTGTAGGAATGGGTCTCTTCTCCGGAAGAGGCTGTAAGATAAAGACCGGAATAGACGCGGATCTCATTCCTGCGGGGATCGAGACCGTTCTTTCCGGGAAAGTCAGAATATAACGCCTTTCTTGAATCGT
This sequence comes from Eubacterium sp. UBA3720, assembly GCA_002371335.1. Classification (GTDB taxonomy): domain Bacteria; phylum Bacillota; class Clostridia; order Lachnospirales; family Lachnospiraceae; genus DFHP01. The sequence continues at coordinate 6,475 of DFHP01000163.1, read as the reverse complement.
CGCCAAAGACTACGTTGATTTCGGCGGCATACAGGATGGGCGTTTTCGATGTCAGATATCCGGAGATGCAGCTTATGATGACGATGAGAGCCAGAATGATGATAACGATATGAGCCTTGTAATACGTTATGATATGATCTGCTTTTTCCGGAAAACTCATTTGCAGAAAACGGCGTCTTCGTTCTCTTTTTTCCTGGTCTGATAGTTTCATGTCTTTTTTCTCCGGTATCTCCGAGGCTGTCAGTTTGGTTTTGTCTCCTCGTCAGAGGAGGATGCGAGCATGATGTTATTTAAGAGCCATGCCGTCAGCATTGCGCAGAGCCCTTCTCCCGGAATGATCAACGGAGTGAAGAGTCTGACAATGGCAAAGAATATGAAAAAATGGACGCCTAGCACAGAAAGTGTGGCGAAAAGGTAATGAGTTCCTATGAGGAAAGCGTTCTTCAGCATTGCAGGGACCGTATTTTCGACACTGGCCAGCAGCGGGAACACGATCAGCAGGATGATGGTATAAAATACGGCTGCGGCAAAAATGACAGCAAGCAGTATAGTCCAGAAGACGGCCGCTGTCCCCGCCGAAGAAGAGCGAAGATGAATCAGGATATAAGCATCCGCTGCGAGAAACGCTCCAACGCCCAGAAGAATAAGCCAGATAACTGCAGCCTGTTTCAAATTTTCTCTGAACGATCGGAAAAACATGGGGATGATATAATCTTCCTCGCCGCGTATGATGCGGAAACAACAGTAATAAAGAGCTGTCGTGGACGCGCCGATGGTCACCACCGGGAGTGAACAGATCACCCACAGCAGATTCAGAAAGCAGCAATAGCAGAACTTCAGTACGAGCTGACTGAACCTGCTCTCGTAGGAAAAAAATCTCATGCAATAAACTCCTGTTAAAATGGGGTGGAACCGCGGTAGATCAGTTCAGTTTCTGTATAAACCGTGCGGTAATCCAGATGCGGCTCCCTGATCCGGGTGGAAAGCAGATGAGCGGCGGCGTAAGCCATGATCTGGGTATGTATATGCACGGTGGTCAGATTCGGAGAGAGTATACGGGATTCAGGAGAGTCGTCGAATCCGCAGAGCCATACATCCTCCGGAACATTTTTTTTCATTTCTTTCAAGTGATACATAACGTCCAGGGCGATGAAATCATTCGCGCATATGAAGATGTCAGGCAGAGTGTCAAAAGCACTGAGTCTTTCACCGATTTCAGAAGAATCGTTTGTACGGATGCAGTCAGTCTCCAGGACAGGCGCCTCTTCCATAAACATAGAACAGCGGAAAGACGTGTATCGTTCATAAAAAGACTGACAGTGCATCCAGTCGCCTATAAAACCGATCCTGCGTTTTCCTATCTGCAGCATTTCGTGTACAAATCTTGAAAGACCGGTCGTATTATCCATCAGAAGCTGATCACACGGAAGAGAATAACCGCCTTCTTTGCTGGGCCCGTCTACGAACAGTACCGGGATGCCGAGGGAACAAACCATCCCGGCGTAAGGACGGCTGAAAGTCTCAATACATACTATGCCGCTGACACGTTCCCGGATGAAGGTCATAGGAAGACTCAGGTCCCGGAGGTTTTCGGGCTTGATCCGATGCGTGTTCAATGTATAACCCATCTGGGACAGCTCCTGATGGAAACGGTCGAGCATGGTAGAGGCAAAATGTGACTGGTTAAACAGCATTGTCGTAAAAAGCGCGATCTCTCCGGAAGGCATTCTCTGCTCCGCGGCGTGCCGGGAAGGATCAGGGAAGGCGTTTAATGCGCCGAGATAAGAAAACTGCTTGTACCCCATCTCTGCGGCCTTCTTTAATATACGTTCTTTCGTTGCCTCGGCTATCCCTTCGGAATTGTTAATTGCTTTGGAAACCGTATTGCGGGAAATGCCGAGCGCATCGGCAATATCCTGGATCGTTACTTTTTTTTTCATCATCATACCTGCCTGTTTTCTCTTTTTTCTCGAATAATATGTTTTTAAAACTTCCCGTTTACGTTAAATGCTCAGTCGTGATCAGACTGTTGCAGAAAAGCCATGCGGGAAGTTTTTATATGTTAAGAACAAAGTCCGCGAGCGGACTTCAATTCCCCAGCCCCTCAATCTTGAGGGGAGCGAACCGGACTTTGCGCGCCGCCGCACAGCAGCTTTGCTGCTTTCCATTGTGCGGCGAGTGCATCCCCCGGAGGGTTATTTCACACAATTTCTGAACGAGGGACTTTTGACACTTTAATTCTGTGAAATAAAAAATAACATCAAAACGTGCAAATGTCAAGTTATAGGGGTGCTATTTATGCAAATGCACAACCGACATCTAAGGCTGACGAAAAGGCTGATGCAGCAAGGAAATACAACACATTTTGCATAATATTAAAAGGTGAAAATGACAAAACAAAATTGACATATGCACATCTCGATGGTATTCTAAGCGTGCAAAACAAAAGTGCATATGCACAATATAATGGAAAGGGGATGAGTTAATGAAAAATACTCGAACGCCGGCCGCAAGCGGGCCAGGCGGAGCATCGAAGACGCACAACACCTGGGTGTATATTCGACAACATTGGCAGCTCTATCTGATTTTTATGCTGCCTGCTTTTTTGCTGACTGTTATATTCCGTTATATTCCCATGGGAGGAATTGCCATTGCATTTACGGAGTATAATCCGATCCGGGGAATCTTTGGAAGTGAATGGATCGGTTTTGAAAATTTTCAGAGATTCCTGTCCTCGCCGGATTTTCTGAGATATCTGGTGAATACTCTGAAGCTGAGTATTTTCGGACTGCTCTGGGGATTTCCGGCGCCGATCCTGATCGCGTTTCTTCTGAACCGCATCCTCAGCTCAAAGACAAAACAGAAGATCCAGCTTGTCCTGTATATGCCGAACTTCATTTCAGTCATTGTACTATGCGGTATCGTCAGGATATTGCTTTCTCCGACGGGTATGGTAAACGCACTTCTGGGCAGCAACATCAATTTCATGACTATGCCGGGCGCGTTCAGGACCATTTACATCGCGAGCGGCATCTGGCAGGGAGCCGGCTGGGCGTCGATCATATATACAGCCGCGCTTTCCAACGCCAGCAAAGAGCTGAAGGAAGCCGCACTGATCGATGGGGCGAACATTATACAGCAGATCAAAGCTGTTGAATGGCCGGCGATCAAGGATACGGTACTGATCCAGTTCATTATGTCTGTGGGAAATATCATGAGCGTTGGTTTTGAGAAGGCCTATGCGCTGCAGACTGATCTGAACCTTAACACGGCCGAGATCATTTCGACGTACGTATATAAGAAGGGTCTTCTGGATGGAGACTACGGTTTTTCTACGGCTGTCGGTCTTTTTAACACTGTCATCAATGTAATTCTCCTGATATCCATGAATGCCATCGTGAAAAGAATTAATGATGGCAAGGGAATTTAAGAAAGGAGGCCCGAAAAGATGAAAGTAAAGAAAAAAAGTGAATTCGCAAAACAGCCCGCAGGGGACAGGGCGCTCCTGATCGTCGGATATATCGTTCTGGGATTGTTCGTTGTGGCCATCATAGCGCCTATCATCTATATCATTCTGGCGTCCTTTATCGATCCCATCGAACTGCAGAATAAGGGAATCACATTTGATTTCAGCAAATGGACGCTGACGGCATATGAAAGAGTCCTTTCAAACAGCCAGATATGGGTCGGTTTCAAGAACGCGCTGATCTATTCGGTGCTGTTCACCATACTGTCCGTAGCCGTAACGCTGCTTGCGGCTTATCCGATGTCCAGAGCAGATTTTAAGGGAAAAGGATTTTTTAATGTTATTTTTGTCATCACGATGTTTTTTGGCGGCGGTCTGATCCCTACCTACCTGCTGATCAGCAAACTGGGGATGCTTGATACCATCTGGGCCATCCTGCTCCCCGGCGCGTTCAGCGTCTGGAACATGATCATCGCCCGCACGTATTACATGGGTATTCCAAAGGATCTGCAGGAAGCCGCCGAGGTAGACGGCGCGACCGAAATGGTCTATTTCTTTAAGATCCTGCTGCCTGTGTGTACGCCGATCATAGCAACCATTGCAATGTGGCAGTTCGTAGGTATGTGGAACAGCTATTTCGATGCAATGATTTATCTGAACAGCGCGTCAAAGCAGCCATTGCAGCTGGTTCTGCGATCCATCCTTATTCAGAATCAGCCGGAAGCAGGCATGGTGTCTGATATGCAGAGTACAGCGCAGAGAGCACAGCTGGCGGAGTTGTTAAAATACGCGACGATCATAATCTCAAGCCTGCCGCTTTTGATCATGTATCCGTTCTTCCAGAA
>DFHP01000163.1:0-2112 GCA_002371335.1 Eubacterium sp. UBA3720 | reverse complement strand
GTTCTTCCAGAAGTATTTTGACAGTGGAATCATGGCGGGAGCAGTGAAGGGATAAAAGTCAAAAACTTTCCGCATGTTATTTCTGAAACAGTCTGATCATGAAAACAACATCTCAGGGACGCTCCCGCTTATGTCTTGCTGTTTTTCATGATGATGACTGCTCCTTCAGCATGAAGCGGGAAGATTTAATAGAAAAATAAAGGAGGATTATTTTATGAAATTAACCAGCAGACTGACGCTGATCTTTACGACGGTATCCCTGACGGCGGGATTGCTTGCCGGATGCGGCGCAAAGGGCGCGGGTCCTTCCGCGGGTACGGATGTGGATCCGTCGACTCTTGCATTCCCTTTGGAGGAAACAGCGGAAATATCCGGCCTTACCAGCTTTCCGGCGGGTACTGAATCTGAGCCGAATAATCGTACGATCTTTAAGCGTCTGGAGGAGAAGACCAATGTTCACGTAAACTGGAAAAGCATCCAGAGCGACCAGTGGGACGATAAGATCGCGCTGGAGATGTCAAATGTGAAGACGCTTCCTGATTTTGTTTTCACGGCAGGTTTTGGAGACACTGATCTGTTGAAATACGCGAAGCAGGGCGTTATTCTTCCGCTGGAGGATTATATCGACGCCTATATGCCAAACCTGACGAAGGTCTTTGAGCAGGCTCCCGAGTATCGCACCATGTGCGAAGATGCCGACGGACATATCTGGGCCCTGCCGTGGATCGAGCAGCTCGGTTATGAGAAGACGGCGATCCAGACGATCGGTGATATGAGCTTTATCAATACGGCGTGGCTGGATTATCTCGGTCTGGAAATGCCAAAGACGGTTGACGAATTTGAGCAGGTACTCATTGCATTCAGAGATAACGCAGATGAACTTAAAGCAGAGTTTAATGTAGACGGCTCGATTATCCCCATGTCCTGCATTATGAATGACGGTGATCAGGATCCTGCCATTATTATCAATGGATTCGGAGAAGGCTATGGTGATCCGGACCGTGACCGGCATATCGCGGTGACAGATGACAAGGAGGTCATTTGTACAGCTTCCACTGAAGGATTTAAAGAGGGAATTGAATGGCTTCACCATCTGTACGAAGAAAAACTGATCGATCCGGAAGCTTTTACGCAGGAATGGTCTACATATGTGGCAAAAGGAAAAGCGGGACGTTACGGAGTATGCTTCTCCTGGGACGTTGCAAATATTGCGTCGCTGGAAGGATGGGAGCCTCTTCCGGCACTGGAAGCTGACGTGAAAAACATCACGCCGCAGAACGGCTCTTTCACATCCGGATTTGACCGCGGAAGATGCGTGGTAACAGGAGCTTGTGAAAATCCGGCCCTTGTATGCGCATGGCTTGATCAGATGTACGATCCGTTCCAGTCTCCTCAGAACAACTGGGGAACCTATGACGAGGAAGATGAATTTGATATCTTTGTACTCGGAAAGAATGCGGATGGAGAGGATATGCTTCAGCACGCGCCTCTGGGAGACGCCTCCCCTGTAGAAGTCCGGGAAGCTGAATGCACCGGCGGACCGTTGGCGATCCTGGACAGCTACTATGACAAATACGTCACCTGTCCGGATGACGCCCAGTATCGTCTGGACTGGATCGAGGAGATTTATACCCCGGACATGAACGGAAAGTATGTATTCCCGAACGTGTTTATGTCAACAGATGACACAAAAACCATCTCAAACCTTCAGGCGGATATCTCTACATGCATAAATACGGCGAAATCCGACTGGGTAATGAACGGATTTACGGACGCTGACTGGGATCAGCTGCAGAGCGACCTGGAGGCGTACGGAATAGAACAGTATCTCTCTATTTTCCAGAAATATCTGGATGAATACTATAAATAACAAAACCCCCTCATTTCAAGTTTAGCATTTCTATGAGTAATGAATACCGGAAAGATCCGATCCGGGCTTCGCGTGAAAGCCCGGACCGGATCACCACAAAGGTAAAACTTGAAACGAAATTGACGACGGGTACTTTCGAAACTCAGCGGGGCGGGAAATTTGTGTGAATGATTCAAACAATCTGCACAAGCATTAGAACTTCTGTATAAACGGAATCTGCTGTATGAGCAGAAATCATACTG
>DFHP01000134.1 GCA_002371335.1 Eubacterium sp. UBA3720 | reverse complement strand
TGCTGAGTTTCGCAATTACCTATTGTTATTCTTCAGGTAATCGCGGATCACTATATAATCGGGAAATTGTGCGGCGCTTCAAACCGCTTCCCAGCGGGGAGCTTCCATGTATCCACACAGATTTCCTCTCCCAGGCGTCTCGCTATCACATGTTATCATTCATGACAGCACTTCGAGAGACCGCTTGTTCATATCATAGGACATATTCCGGATCCCGGTTCAGATCATGCAAATATCCTATCATACAAACAAGCGGTCAATCAACAATTGAATGACCGCTTGCAGTTAAATCTTATTCAGTCAGAATGCAAAGCATATAACCGGATCGAATTTCTTTGAAATACTGATCATCAAGCTTTCTTTGCGTTCTTTCTCATATCCATTGCTACGGAAACGATGATGATAAGACCTTTAACGATGTTTGTTGTATTATCATCAACCTTCAACATAACGAGGGCGTTGTTAACAACACCAAGAACGAGGATACCGGCAAGTACGCCAGAGATACGGGCAATACCACCAGAGTGAGATGTTCCACCGACTGTAGCTGCTGCGATGGCATCTGTCTCGTACATAAGACCTGTATTAGCTGGGTCAGCTGATCCTGAACGTCCTGCAAGAAGCATACCAGCGATAGCTGCGCATGTAGAAGACCATGCGTAAACAAGGATAAGAGTTTTCTCTACGTTGATACCTGCAACACGAGCTGCCTGATCATTTCCACCTACAGCGTATACGTTAGCACCCCAACGTGTCTGTGTAAGAAGGAATGCTGTAATAGCATACATGATAAAGAATACGATGATGATAACCGGGAAACCTGCGATCTTTCCTGATCCAAGGAAACGGAAAGAACCGGCAAGGTTAGAAACAGGTTTCTGTGTATACAGCTTAGCTGCAGCACGGCAGATCAGCTGAACACCAAGTGTAGCGATGAACGGAGGAATTTTTGTGTAGGCAATAACAGCACCGATAACTCCACCGAGAACTGCACCCATCAGAAGACCAACGATCCATGCAACGCCTGCCGGAAGCGGGCTTCCGCCTGCCAGAAGTCTGTTTGCGTAATCTGCAGGCTGTACCAGAGAAGCTGTAACAACGGCTACGAAAGCTGACGTTGAGGATACACCGATATCGATACCTCTTGAAAGGATGGCAAACATAACACCAAATGCCATAATACCTTTACAAGCCTCACCGGAAAGAAGTGTCAGCGCATTGTTAATACTAAAGAAACTCGGGTTAGCAATACTAACGATGATAATCATGACAATGAGGATTCCCCAAATCAGATTATCCTGAATGAACTTATTATTTTTAAATTTAGCCATTTTTAAATCTCCCTTCTCTCACTTTACTGGATATTAGTGAAATCACCAGTAGCATATTTCAGGATCTGCTCAGAATCGAACTCTGAACGATCAAGAATACCCGTCATATCACCCTCGTGCATAACGATGATTCTATCAGACATACCCATAACCTCCGGCAACTCTGAAGAAATCATAATGATTGCCTTTCCTTCGCCTGCCAGCTGTGTGATCAGGGAGTGAATCTCCGCCTTAGCACCTACGTCGATACCTCTTGTAGGCTCGTCAACGATCAGTACATCCGGGTCTGTCAGCAGCCATCTTCCTACAAGTACCTTCTGCTGGTTACCACCGGACAGGTTCTTGATAGGAGTCTTTGATGACGGTGTTTTAACTCGAATCTTATCGATATACTCAAGCGCGTCTTCTTTCATGAGTTTATGGTTCAGTTTTAATTTACCGTAACGTCCCATACTCATTGCAGCAACGCCTGTATTGACCTCGATTGAAAGCAATCCGAGGATACCGTTACCACGACGGTCCTCTGTAAGAAGCGCGATCTTGTTCTTGATCGCATCTTCAGGAGATTTGATCTTGATCTCTTTTCCATGAAGGAAGATCTTACCCTCGTCGAGATGTCTCATACCAAAGATACATTCCATTGTCTCTGTACGGCCGGCACCAACCAGTCCTGCAAATCCAAGGATCTCACCTTTGTGAAGCTCGAAGGATACGTCTTTAACCCATTTTCCGGATTTGAGATGCTCTACCTTAAGAACGGTCTCACCGATCGGACAGTCAACCTTCGGGAACATGTTTGTAACTTCACGTCCAACCATCAGGGATACGACTTTATCCATTGTGAGGTTCTCTTTTTTATCGGTAGCGATGTATGTACCATCTCGATATACGGAGATATCATCGGAGATACGGAAGATCTCATCCATCTTATGAGAAATATAAATAATAGCTACGTTTTTGCTCTTAAGATCCGCGATGATGTTGAACAGATGCTCAACCTCTGCGTCTGTCAGGGATGATGTAGGCTCATCCATGATAACGATCTTAGCATTATAGGAAACTGCTTTTGCGATCTCAACCATCTGCATCTTTGCTACGGTAAGGTCTTTCATCTTTGTAGTAGGATCAATGTCCAGACCGATCTTTGCAAATTCAACTTTGGCTTTCTCGTTAGCAGCTTTGTGGTCGATCATAAAACCATTTTTAAGAGGAAGTCTGCCAAGCCACAGGTTATGTGCAACAGTACGTTCCGGTACTGGGGACAGCTCCTGGTGAACCATGGCGATACCAGCCTCAAGGGCCTCTTTAACGCTCTTAAAGTCAACCTCTTTACCGTCATAAACGATCTTTCCAGATGTTCTGTGGTAGATACCTGTCAGACAGTTCATCAGTGTAGACTTTCCTGCGCCGTTCTCACCCATCAGTGTATGTACGGTTCCGGGACGTACTTTAAGTTCAACGCCTTTGAGCGCCCGTACACCCGGGAATTCCTTGACGATGTCCGTCATTTCCAAAATATATTCGCTCATCTACCTTCTCCATTACTCTTAATTAAGGAAGGGACACTTCTGTGCCCCTTCCAGTCGTCAGTTACACAAGGTGAATACAACCCTAAAAGCCGCGAACTTTCAGTTCATATTCATTTTCCGATTACATGTACTCATCAACGTTGTCTTTTGTTACAGGCTCGAATGGGATCCACATGATGGACTCGCTTTCCTCAGAAAGCTCGTAATCTGTTCCATCGTTGATTGCTTTTCCATCGATCATGTTCTTAGCTGCGATAACGGCACCAGCACCCTGTCCAACCGGGTTCTGGAATACTGTCATGTACATCTCTCCGTCTTTTACAGCCTGAGCGCCGTCTGGTGTACAGTCAACGCCTACGATCGGAATTGAAGAAGGATCGATATCTGCAGACTTCATAGCCTCGATAACGCCGAGAGCCATAGCATCGTTGTTAGAGATGACGCAATCAAATTCCTCTGTTCCCAGAAGCGGAGAAATCTGTGTCTGAGCCTCTGCACGGTCATAATCACAAACCAGAGTTGTTACTTCTTCTGCGTTGATTCCGGCTTCTTTAAGGCCTTCTACAGCTGAAGTTGTACGGTTTGTAGTAGAAACCTGTCCGAGGATACCGGATACGAGGATGTATTTGATATCTGTCTGTCCTTTTTCTTTGAAGTACTCAGCAAGGTATTCAGCCTGGTATCCACCTGACTGCATCTCATCTGAAGCAACCAGAGAAGCGTTCTCATATTTGTCCAGAAGAGTTATGTCTGAAGGAGCACGGTTTACAAAAACGATCGGAAGATCTCCAGCTGCCTGGATACACTCTTCACCTGTCTCTGCATCTACAAGGTTTACGATAACTGCAGCCTCGCCTGCGTTTACAGCTGTCTCAATATACTGAAGCTGTTTGGAAACGTCAGACTGTGCGTCCTGTGCTGTTAAAGTAATACCCATCTCTTTAGCCTGGTCGTTAGCTGCGTTCTCAAGTGTGCTGAGGAACTCATCACGCTGAGACATGATCAGTGTCATGTTTTCTCCGCCTGATGCAGCTGCTGCTGTAGCTGTAGAACCTGCTGCTGTGGATGTTGCTGTTGTTGTTGTTGAGCTGCTGGAAGATCCGCATCCTGCCAGCATGGACATAGCCATAACACCTGCGATAGTGCCTGCTACTAATCTCTTATTCATGGTTACCCTCCTTTTTCATATACCAATAGGACTTACGATTCCCTTTCCCCGGTTCACGTAAGGTTTGAAGTTGTATTTTAAAATTGTGCGCACTTATAAATAAACAACTTCGCGTAGATATATCTTAACACTTGGCAAGCCATGTTCACAATCGGCACTTTTTACATTAATCAATTATAAAAATTGTATAAATTTTACAACGCAATTTGAAAGTTATTGTAAACAAAGGACTTTTTTTGATTCAAAACATCTAAAAAAAGCAAAAAAAAGCCGTACATCTTCTTGCAATTTTTCAAGATGTACGGTCTTTTTTCTGTTATTAAATTAACAAATGTTTGCGCGGTCTTTGTTTTCCTGATTTCGATTATCATATAATAGTTTGTTATATTTTTATCAACTGTTCGGAATGCCTTTTTACCGCTGCCGCTCCGTTCTTATTCTGCCTCTGTTTTAAGTTCCTTGAACAGAATACAGTTCGGCATATCCACCGGACACGGTTTTCCCTTCATGACAAGAAGGTGTTTATCATAATCTATGGCAAATGTAGTGATTTCGTTTGACTCATGATTAACGCTGGCCAGATGCCTTCCGTCCGGGAATACCGCGATGTCCTTCGGATACTCTCCGCTGATCGGAAGAGAACGGAGTTTCGTGAGCTCTCCTGTCTCTTTATTCACCTTAAACATGGTGACGATATTATCCCCCGCCGTGGAGCTGAAGAGAAATTCGCCGTCAGGCGAGAAGCAAAGTCCAGAGCTGGCGTCATGCCCTTCCTCATCCTTTGCGGAAAGTACTGATATCTTCTGAATGCGGATGAAATGACCGTCTTCTTTTTTTGGGTCGTATGTCATAACGTCTATTGTATTTGAAAGCTCGGAGAGCAGATATACGAATTTCTTATCCGGACTCCATTTCATGATCTTCGGCGCCGACTCCCTCGGACATCTGATCGTATCCTCATGCTTCAGAGAATTAGTCTGTTTATTTATCTTATATATCTTTATCTGATCGATCCCGTTGTCTACCGCGCAGAGGAACTTATCGTCCGGGGTCGTCACAACACAGGATACATGCGGACGGAAGTTGCGCTCTGCGACGCTTCCGATGCCTCTGTGAAAAATTCCGCAGTTCTCTGATCCGAGACGTCCGTTATGGTGCGTATGGATCATCGTTACCTTTCCGTCGTGATAGCCTGCCACATAAAGGTATTTTCCCTTTCCGCCCACTGACAGATAGCATCCCCTCATGCCGCTGATATCGATCTGATTGATTGGCTCCAGATCGCCGTCCGGAAGGATCAGAAATACGGCAACGCCTTCGTCGGCGATGGAGTACAGATATTTTCCATTCGCGGAAAAACACAGATGAGAGGAGTTCTTTACCGGAACGACCTTTCTCTCCTGCATGGAGCCTTCCTCTGTATTCACATCATAGATATGGATACCCTTACTTTTTCCAATTGTATAAGTTCCTACATATGCAACGCATTTTTCAGCCATTACCGCCACACCCTTTCCTCTGTTATACATTCGGACATCCCGTTCCCGCGGGATCTTGAGCTCTCTTCCCTCTTAATTCAAGTCTCTCCCGCGCCGTCATACTGCCGGCGCACATTTTCAGTATAGCATGAAACACTCTTCTTAGCTATAATGAAATTGATATGAAAAGAATTATAGAATACACGGTCTCAACTGAATATAACGGCAAAAATGTCCTCGCTTTTCTGCGCGGACACGGCTTTTCAAAACACATCCTGATCTCCATGAAGCCATTCCCCGAAGCGGTACTTCTGAACGGACGCCGCCCTTTTATGTCGGATCTCCTCAGCGAAGGCGATGTGCTGCGGCTGACAATTCCCGATGACGATTTCTCGGAGGGCATCGTCCCCGCACATGTTCCTTTTGAAGTAATATACGAAGACGAAGATATTCTCGTGGTAAACAAACCCGCGGGAACTCCCGTCCACCCCTCCATGGGAAATTACGAAAACACACTGGCGAACGGCATTGTGGATTATTACAGGAAAAAGGGAGAGGATATCGTCTTCCGCTGCATTAACCGCCTGGACAGGGATACTACCGGTCTTCTGATCATCGCCCTGAATCCCCTTTCCGCTTCTGTTCTGTCCTCATACCTGCGCGGGCGCAAAATATCCAGGACCTACCTGGCGCTGGTACACGGCCATGTCGAAGGCGAAGGCACGATCGACCTCCCCATCGGCAGAAAAAGCGATTCTCTTATCGAAAGATGCATAGACCACGAAAAGGGAGAGCGCGCAGTAACACACTATCGTGCTCTGCCGCTCTCCCTCAGGGGTAGTTCACTTCTTGAGCTGCATCTGGAAACGGGACGGACCCATCAGATCCGTGTGCATATGCAAGCCGCGGGACATCCTCTTCTGGGCGATTCCCTCTATTATCCCGGCGATACTTCCGGAATGCCCCGTCAGGCACTTCACTCATGGAAACTTGAATTTCCGCACCCGGTCACGGGCCGTCAGATGCATTTTGCCGCTGATCTCCCGGAGGATATCAGATGCCGGCTGTCTTTCTGATATAATCTCTTGCCTTCAGAGCATACTCGAACGGATTTGCCTTTGCGGGATCCTGCTCGGCCTCTACAAGGAACCAGCCCTCATAGTTTGCTTCGTCCAGCGCTTTAAATACTCCCGGATAATCCACACATCCGTCTCCTGGAACCGTGAAGCATCCTTCGAGAACTGCTTTTCTGAATTTAAATCCTTCTGCGTACGCTTTTTCCATCATCTCCGGACGAATGTCTTTCAGATGAACATGACCGATACGGGGACCAAATTCTTTTGCCGCTTTTACGGCGTCCTCTTTGGAGAATGTAAAGTGGCCCGTGTCAAAGCAAAGGTATACATATCTCGGATCCGTGTTGTCCATGAGACGTTTTGTCTCCTCAAACGTCTGTACAACAGTTGCCATATGATGATGGAAACACATTTTAAATCCGCGGTCTGCCGCGATCTTTCCCAGTTTATTAAGACCTGTGCAAAGCTTCTCCCACTCTTCATCCGTCGCAACCGGCTTATTCTCGCCGAACATGGAACACTCTTCCGCAAAAAGGCAGCGTGTCAGCTCACATACGTTTATCCTTCTGGCCCCTACAGCCTCCAGAAAATCAAGCGTCTTTACGAATTCTTTCTCCGTCTCTTCATACGGCTGAGAGCAGAGGAATGTGGAACACCACATGGAAGCAATCTTGATCCCGCGAAGATCCAGCGCCTTATTCAGCACTGCCGGATCAGTCGGGAATTTTCCTCCCACCTCGGTTCCCTGAAAACCTGCCAGGGCGGCTTCTGAGATCATCTGCTCGAAAGTAAGCTCGCCGCCAAGCTGCGGCATATCATCGTTAGTCCATCCAATCGGAGCGATACCCAATTTTACATTATTAAACATTCTGTGCCTCCTGTTTATTCTGCTTTTTCCCATGTGTTAGATTCGATGGAACGTAATACTGCGTCATTTACGGCGTCCACACGCGCACCGAGTTCGAAATCGCAGAAGTATGGTTTTCCATGCATTGCGCCCATCAGTGTATGTGCCTGCAGTGTCTTCATATCGTCAAACGCGATGGCAATTCCGCCTGCCGGCTGGAACCACTTGAAGCCTTCGTGCTGCGGGTTAAGGAGAACTGTTCTGAAGCCGCAGTCGCGTCCGTTATCTACGTCTGCGTCAGCTTTGAAATAAACCTGAACTTCGCACATGCGCTCCAGATTATATACTACGCTTCCCTCTGTTCCCTGGATCTCATAGTAGAAGTAATTCTTACGTCCTGTAGCCACTCTGGAAGATGAGAAATCTCCGATCGCGCCGTTTGCGTATTTTACCAGGAATGTGATAACGTCGTCATTTTCTACTTTTGCCATCTCGGAAGAACCTGCCTTTACAGGACGCTCCGGGATAACGATGGACTGTACGCCCATTACCTCGGTGATATCGCCCAGGATGAACTGGGATACGGACAGAAGATGGCTGCACAGATCGCCAAGAGCTCCGGAACCGGCCAGTGCTTTTTTATGTCTCCAAGCGATCGGAATGGACGGATCAAGAAGCATATCCTGATCGTATGTCGCATGTACGCGCATGATCTTTCCGAGTTTACCTGACTCTACCAGCTCTTTTACGTACTGGTTTGCCGGATTCATGATATTTGAAAATCCGCAGTAGTTAACTACGCCCTTTTCCTTTGCAAGATCTGCCAGAATGCGGGATTCTGCTGCTGTCAGTGAAAGTGGTTTTTCACAGAATACATGCTTTCCGTTCTCCAGCGCTGCCTTTGCCATTTCGAAATGCATAACGTTAGGCGTTGCAACGTCTACCAGATCTACATCCGGATCTGTAACGACATCCCTCCAGTTTGTCGTGTAACGTTTGTAACCCATGTTTTCCGCGAAGGCTTTAACAGCTTCCTCGTTAACATCTGATACAAGCTCAAAAACAGGCATATCATCGCCAAAAATCATTTTTGCGTTGTGGAAGGCTGTCGTATGTGCCTTTCCCATCCAGCCGCCGCCGATCAATCCGATTCTTACTTCTTTTGCCATAACCCTTTTCTCCTTTACAATAACCTGAAAAAAATATGCTTTTCGTTTAATTATTATTTTTCCTTTGAATGATCTGATGATATCTCATATTCCATATGTTTCCAATAGCTTCTTTTGCGTGATAATATGCTTTTCTTGCTGTCTTTCTGATAATATAGTATAATGTGAAAAACTTCCTGCTTCATGCTAAAGGGTCCGCTGTGATCAGAGTATTTGGAAATGACATGCGGGAAGCTTCAGACTCTTATATATAGAAGCTCTTTGTGCTTAAAGCCTTCGGGGGATGCACACGCCGCACAAAGGAAGACAGCTGCTCTGCCGTGCGGCGGCGCGCAAAGTCCGGTTCGCTCCCCTCAAGATTGAGGGGCTGGGCAGTTGAAGTCCGCTCGCGGACTTTGTTCTTTCACAGTAAATTTCGTCAATTTCCTGTGAAACGAAACCCTCCGGGGGATGCACACGCCGCACAAATGAAGGCAGCTGCGCTGCTGTGCGGCGGCGCGCAAAGTCCGGTTCGCTCCCCTCAAGATTGAGGGGCTGGGCAGTTGAAGTCCGCTCGCGGACTTTGTTCTTTCACAGTAAATTTCGTCAATTTCCTGTGAAACGAAACCCTCCGGGGGATGCACACGCCGCACAAAGGAAGGCAGCTGCGCTGCTGTGCGGCGGCGCGCAAAGTCCGGTTCGCTCCCCTCAAGATCGAGGGGCTGGGCAGTTGAAGTCCGCTCGCGGACTTTGTTCTTTCACGTTTTACACTTATCTGCAGGAGGTGTATATGGATCAGCAGACAGGTATTTTAATAAACGAAAAAGGCATCCTGGAAAAGGACGGTATTTATTTTGCCATGACTTCTCCCTTCTCCAGGGAAAACCTGTTTTATCCGATGTTTTGCGCAGACTACACCTGCGACATTCCTTACCATGTGTCCAGAAGAGCCGATTCCTTTAACGCTTTTTTTCTCTGCTTCATATTAGACGGCGAGATGCGCTTCGAATACCGCGACACCACTTTTACGGCCAATAAGAATTCCGTAATATTTCTGAACTGCAAATACAGTCATACATACACGGCGCTTCGGCGGACTCGCTTCTACTGGTTTCACTTCGGAGGGCCTGCCTGCGCCGCCTATGCGGAAAAGCTGTGGAACATCCATCCGGGATGTTTCTCCGACCTGCCCTCCTTCGAGGTTTATTTTTCCCAGATCCATAATATTATGAGGACAAATAACGTTCAGGAAGATCTGCTGTCAGTGGCCATTCACCGGATCCTCGCCCAGCTGGCCACCTATCATGAACCTATCAGAAATATGACCGACGCAGTTTCCGCGGCAAAATATTACATCGAAAAAAACTATATGGAAAACATTTCCCTTGACACTCTTTCAGAGATCAGTTCCCTCAGCAAATACCATCTTTCCAGAGAATTCCGCAAATCCACCGGCTATTCTCCCCACGAATATCTGATCAACGTCAGGCTTGAGGAAGCCAAAAGAATGCTGTCCTCTACAGCCGATTCGGTAGAAAGCATTGCGTTTTCGTGCGCCTTCTGCTCCTCGGCAAATTTCATAAGGACTTTCAGAAAAAAAACAGGAATAACGCCCAATAAATTCAGAGAGCTGGTCTCTTCCTCAGGCTGACAGGCGGGATATCGCGGCGCTGCATTTTGCGGCGCTGTTTTCCACAGCTTCGGATCCCGCATAATGTTTCCTCTTCATTACTTGATTTTTCCATGCGGGAGTTTAAAATGAAGATATGGAAGCTCGTATTTTACACATTTTTCCGACTACACGGAGTTTCACAATCCTTGAAGAATTATAGACAGGTAATTGCAAAACTCAGCAGGACGGGAAATTTGTGTGAATGATTCAAACAATCTGCACAAGCATTAGAACTTCTGTATGAACGGAATCTGCTGTATGAGCAGAAATCATATTGCCTGAGCGAAGCGAGTTTATGATTTCTCGAATATAAGCAGCAGATGAAGTGAATACATAGAAGTTCTTTGCGCGGAAGCCGTTTGAATCGTCA
>DFHP01000133.1:12552-17316 GCA_002371335.1 Eubacterium sp. UBA3720 | reverse complement strand
ACAAAAAAAGGAGGAACTGCCGCAGGGACAATTCCTCCAAAGGTTAAAATTATGAAAAACTATGTGTTTTTAAGCAACAGCCGCCTCGACAGCTGCGATCATTTCCTTATCCGGACAGTTTTCTCTGAACAGTTCCATTCTCTTTCCTGCAAACGCCATTCTGATCATTTCTTTAATATCCGGATCTTCTGCTTTCAGAATCTCTTTTATATCATTTGTAGACACTGCTTTGAGTTTATTCAGAAGAGCTGCGTTTCTCTGCTCGGAAGCTGCAGCTGAAGGCGGATATCCTCCTCCCGGTTCCTGAACGAACAGTTTTTCAAAAATATACTCCAGATTTACTTCCGCTGCCCATCCCCAGTTAAGAGCAAACGGTACGGACATACAGTTTCCGCCGTTGATCTGTGTGAAAAGATATGACTCTGACGGGTTGCTGCAGAGGCCGCAGATAACTCCCGGCATTGCGTTACATGCAAGCATTGCTCCTGAACCGGTGCCGCATCCTGTAATGACAAAATCAGCTGCGCCTGAATTCAAAAGACACGATGTGAAAATTGCATTCTGATTATATGTCTGTCTGTTATCCTCCAGATCATACTGTCCATAGTTAACTACTGTGTGTCCGTTCGCCTTCGCTACTTTTTCAAGGACAGCGATGACTTCCGCATTCCTTGCGCTTGTGCTCCACTCCATAACTAATGCGATCTTCATTATTAATTCCTCCAACTAATCTCATTCTTGTTATAAAAGTTCAGACCTTCAGGCAGTTATTACGCCGGCATATGTCTGATCCGTTTTCTATGTTCATATTATATGAAATCAGCAGGAAACTTTATATCAGTTTCCTGCTGATATTTAGCGTTCTTTCGTCCGCATCGGTTTAAATAATTATATAATCTTGCCTGTCTTTATGGCAGCGATCTTCGCGCGTCATGCAGTCGTAATTATCCATCAAATACAATATTGAGAAAAATTACATCTCTCCTCTTGCTTCGCGCTCACCAAGTTCTTTCATGATGCCGCCGTATTTCTTATCCAGCTTATACATGAACAGAACGATGACTGCGATCACCCACACAAGGATCGGTCCGAATATATAGATATTTCTGATCATAGACAGAGCCGAGTCAGGCTGGATCACCTCTGTTCCGGCAGAGCTAATGTAGCCCGCTGACGAGAGAAGCTTTGAAATAATCGCGCTTGTAATACCGTTTCCGAGTTTGAAACCGAGCGCGCCGCCTGCAAAGATCAGGGATTCCTGACGAATGTGTGTCTTCCACTGTCCGAATTCGACCGTATCTCCAAGCATTCCGAATACGACTGCTGTCAGAGGTGCCTCGCCAAGTGCCCTGATGATACTTGTGATGAGGGCCCATGAAAAGCTGCCGGGATTCAGCATAAAAGCTGCCTGTGCAGCAACCGCAACGATTGCCCCGATCAGTGAGATCTGACGTTTTCCGTACTTTCTCAGAAGCAGCGGACAGAGCATGGCTCCAATTACCAGTGTAAGCGCCTCGCCCAGGTACAGAACACTGTACATCCAGGTATCATTATGGAACAGATATTTGCAGTAATACGGAAGCGCCGTACCGACGATCGTTCCATGTACGCAGGTAACTGTCCAAAGAATCAGGCAGGCCCAGAAATACTGATTCGTTACAAGAGCTTTTAAGGATCTGGCAAAACCCACCTTTGAATCCTTCTTATCAGCCGCCTCCACATGTACCGTTTCTTTACATCTTACGAAACAGATCAAAAGCATGATAAACGCCAGGATGACCCACATCGTCATCGCTTTGACCCAGGCTGCCTGATCGTCACCGAATAGTTTAACTACAGGCTGTGTGAAAGTAACCGCAATGATCCTTCCTAAAGGCGCCATCGACATACGGAATACAGAGAGAAGATCACGCTCATGAGAGGAACGGGTCATCATGGCGGAAAGCGTTCCGTATGGTACGTTAATTGCTGTATAACAAACCGTTGTACAAAGGTTATAAGTGATAAATATATACCAGAACTGAAGGGAGGCGCTTGTCTGCGGGACCGTAAACAGCGCGATCGCGGAAATACAGTATGGAACAGACATCCAGAGCACCCATGGTCTTGCTTTTCCCCATCTGCTCTTTGTCTTTGTGACGATAACTCCCATGATCGCGTCGCTGGTTCCGTCAAAGATTCGTGAGATCAGCATTACAAGTCCGACCGTAGCAACGGGTATTCCCGCATAGTCCGTGTAAAACAGTACCAGCAGCGCCGAGATCATACCATATACGATATTACACGCGGTATCTCCGAAACCATAAGCTATTCTGGTCCCGACAGTCAGTTTGTCATTACTTCCGGGTATCATATTATTGTTTTCCATGATTTCTCTCCTTATCATCCGGGGATACTTTTACCCGATCTCGCTGAATTTAACAGGTCTTCCTTCTTTCAGGGAAACAGCTGCCGCCATGGCGATCTTTACAGGCTGAATTCCGTCAAATCCATTTACAGGCGTAGGCGTGTCATTGATCACTGCCTTCACAAACTCTTTTGCTTCTGCAATAAAAGCGTTGTTATAGCGCTCCAGGAAGAACCATGTCGGTTTAGAGATCTCAACGCCTTCCGCGGAGGATACCATTGCCGTGTTATTCAGGTCATTTGATACATAAACGGCACCTTTGTCACAGTGTACCTCTGTTCTCTGATCATAACCATAATGAGCCGCGCGGCTGTTATCGATCACTCCAAGAGCGCCGTTCTCAAACTTCATCATGATGATCGCTGTATCAACATCATCATATTTTTCATATCCCGCACCTGAAAGCGCTGCTCCGTACGCTGTGACCTCCGTGACCTCGCTGCCGGAAAGATAGCGTACCATATCAAAATCATGGATCGTCATATCCATAAATATTCCGCCGGAAACCTTAATATAATCCATGGACTGATGGTCAGGATCGCGTGATGTTACTTTTACAATGTTTGGCGCTCCAAGCCTGCCCGACGCAACTGTATCATGAACAGCTTTATGATTATGATCAAATCTGCGGACAAATCCAACCTGAAGTTTTACTCCTGCTTCTTCAACTGCGGCGAGGGCTTTTTTGATAATATTCAGATCAGTATCGATCGGTTTTTCACAGAAAATATGTTTTCCCGCCTTAGCTGCGCGCATTATGAATTCTGCGTGAGTGTTCGTTGACGAGCAGATAAAAACCGCGTCAATATCAGGATCGGAAAATATCTTTTCCGGATCATCATATACATTTTCAATTCCCATATCTGCAGCCCATTCCCTTGTCGCGTCATTCATAAAAGGATCGGCAACAGCCTTCAGATCTGCCTGCGGCACTGCATGCGCCAGATTTTCTCCGTGAAGTTTTCCGATTCGTCCTGCGCCCAAAAGGCCTATACGTACTTTTTTCATAATAATGTTCCTTTCTTTAAATTTCTGCTTTGGTACCTCTTGTTGCTTTTTGTTACGATAATCGTTTTTAGTTTCTCCTGCAGCTGTCTTCGAAAACAAACTCTTTAATTGATATAATCATAACCTTTAAACCTTCTGATGCGTTAATCGGTTATTGCATCAAAATACGTCATTTTCTTTTTAATATCTTGTTTTCTTTACAGATTGTTGCTTAATGATCATCGGAACAGCAAATTTTACAATAAATTGTATGATTTAGTTTTTTTTTCTGGTTTTTTTATGTGATTTTTTAATTTTCCTCACAATTTGAAGCCTTATTTTTATGTTTTACACGTTTTTTTTTATTATTCAGCTGTTTTTTCAAAGACAGCAAGATAATGAATTCGAAAAAAAAAGTATTATGTTAGACTTTCCTTAATAACATCAAAGAGGAGGCCGAATATGATCAACCGAGATAAATTATCTATTTATTTAAGAGAAAACAGAATTCCCGTTTTTTCCGGATGTCATTACATTAATAAGGATTACAGTTCACTGCACGCAAGACTTCCGCATAAACACATTGATTTTTTAGAACTTTTGTATGTCTACGAAGGAAACGGAAGTTATATGGTCAACGATAAATACTATGAAGTAAAAGCCGGGGATATTATCGTTTGCAATGCAGAGACCATCCACGGGGAGAATCCGGATGAATTGTGTAATATGACCACATACTGTATAGCGATCTCAAATGTGGCGTTTGTCGGTCTGAAAGATAACAGCATCTGCGACGATGAAAAAACAACCCCTGTTGTAGCCTGCGGACTTCTTGCCGGGCAGGTCGGCGAAATATTCCGCCTTGTTCATACTCTTTCTTGTGGTCCATCCCATATGTCAGATATCTGCTCCTGTCTTTCCTGCTCTATACTTCTGCTGACTTTTGAAATACTGAAAAGCCGAAAAAGAAATACACATTCACATAACCGTATCTCAGCTGCAGCTACGGCCGACCGGATCAGAAAATATCTGGATAATAACTACCGAAGCGCAGTTTCTCTGGATAAGATCGCAGAGGATCTTAAACTCAACAAATATTATCTTTCTCATGTGTTTAAAGATGAATTCGGCGTATCTCCCATCCAGTATTCCATGAAACGAAGGATTGGTGAGGCACAGAGCCTTTTAATGGAATCTTCAATGCCGATAGGCGAAATAGCGGATGAACTTGGTTTCAGCAGCGTATGCCATCTGAACTCTATGTTTTCACAGTATGTAGGTATGCCGCCGGGAAAATACAGACATTCATTCAGAAAAATGAAAGAATAAAGTCCGCGCAGCTTTGCTGCCTTCCTTTGTGCGGCGTGTGC